>DASXWX010000034.1:0-5796 GCA_036503395.1 Candidatus Limnocylindrales bacterium | reverse complement strand
TGATGGGCGACGACGTGGCGGCGATGACCCGCCTCGTCGCCGAACGAGCAGCCACCCCGGAATGACCGGCCGGGACGACGCTCGGGCGGCGGCGCCGCGCACCCCGCCGCTCGGGCTGGGGCTCATCGGGCTCGGCAACGTCGGCATCGGCTTCCACCTGCCGGCCCTCCTGGCGCTCCCCGAGCTCGTCACGATCGCCGCCGTCGCCGATCCCTCTCCGGATCGCCGCGCGGAGGCGCTCGCCCGGGCCGGCCTGCCGCCCGCCGCCGGGTGCGTCAGCGCCGAGGAGCTGCTCGAGCGTGACGACCTGGACGCCGTGGACCTCGCGACGCCGCCTCACGTCCGAACGCCGCTCGCCCTGCGAGCGATCGAACGCGGGCTCGCAGTGCTGTGCGAAAAGCCCGTCGCGACCGTGCCCGCGGACGCGGCCGCGGTGGTCGACGCCGCGGCTCGCGCCGGGATTCCGGTCGGCGTCGTCCACAACTACCTCGAGTTCCCCGAGATCCGCGTCGCGATCGAGGCCATCCGCTCCGGCGCGATCGGCCGGCCGGAGGTCGCGATCCTCAACTACCTCGGTGTCGAGGACCGGCCCGGCAATGCCGCGTGGCGGCCGAACTGGCGGCACGATCCGGGTGTCGCCGGCGGCGGCGTGCTGATGGACATGCTCCATGTCGTCTACGTCGCCGAGGCGCTCCTCGACGCCCCCGTCCGGAGGGTGTCGGCGCAGCTGCTCGCGCGGACCGCTCCGGCGCCCGTCGAGGAGATCGCCCTGTGCCGCTTCGACGCCGAGGCTGCGACCGCGCTCGTGAACGTCGGCTGGGGCGTCGGGCCGGGCGGAATCTCGGTCTCGGGCCGCGACGGCCGCATCGACATCGCGTACGAGGGCGGCGGCACGAGCCCGTTCGCGCCGCTGGCCTCGGTCCGGCTCGTCCCCGCCGACGGGACGGCCGTCGAGCTGACCCCGCCGTTGCCGGCGACGCCCGGTCTGGACGTCCGCCTCGTCGCGACGTTCCGGCGTTTCTTCGAGGCCGTCGTCGAGGGACGTCCACCGGCCGTCACCGCCGCCGACGGCCTCCGGGTCCTCGAGCTCACGCTCGCGGCCTACGCGAGCGCCGCCATCGGCTGTGGTGTGGATGTCCCGCTCGGCTCCGACCACCCCGTTCACCGTCGGGGGCTCGCCGGGATCGCCGATCTCTCGATCGCACCGGCGGGGGCCGTCGCCCGGCATGGCCTGTTCGGGATCGGCGTCGGTGGCGGAGGATGACGATGGAGCTCGGGCTCTACACCGACTCGGTGGCCCGCCTCTCGCGCGAGGACGCGTTCGCCTTCGCGCAGTCGATCGGCGCCAGAGCGATCGAGATCGCGGCCGGTGGGCAGTCGTCCGCGCCCCATCTCGACCGGGCGGACCTCCTCGCGTCCGCCCGAGAGCGGCAGCGCCTGCTGGACGAGCTGTCGCGGCACGGTCTCCGGCTCGCGGCGCTCAACTGCTCGGCCTGGCTGCTCCATCCGCGAAGCGGCGACGAGCAGCGCCGCATCGTCGAGGAGACCTTCACGCTGGCGAACCTCCTCGGGGTTGGGACCGTCGTGACGATGTCCGGCTGCCCCGGCGACGGGCCGGGCTCGACCACGGTCAACTGGCCCGTCTACCCGTGGCCGCCCGAGGTCGTCGAGCTCCGCGAGCGCGGCTGGACGGAGCTGCTCGGCCTGTGGCGCGAGCTGGGGCCGATGGCGGCAGACCTCGGCCTGCGGGTCGCCCTCGAGCTCCACCCGCTCCAGCTCGTCTTCAACGTGCCGACGCTCCTCGAGCTGCGCGACGCCGCGGGTGAGGTGGTCGGCGCCAACCTCGACCCGTCGCACCTGTTCTGGCAGCAGATGGACCCGCTCGCGGTCATCGAGGCGCTCGGTCCGGCCGTCCACCACGTTCATCTGAAGGACACCGCGATCGACCCGACCCAGGTCGCGACGGCCGGCGTGCTCGACGTGCGGACCTTCGACGATCCGGAGCGACGGGCGTGGAACTTCCGGACGGTCGGGCGCGGTCACGACGCCGGATGGTGGCGGCGCTTCGTAGGCGCGCTCGACGCGTGGGGCTATGACGGCGCGCTCAGCATCGAGCACGAGGACCGCTCGATCGACCCGCTCGTCGGAGTCGCCGAGTCGGCCGCGGTCGCGAGCGGGATCCTGGCCGCCGCTACGGCCTGACGAGGCCGTCCACGAGGAAGCCGCACGGGCCGATGAGCTCCGCGGACGTCTCGGCGTCGAGTGCTCGGACCGCGAGCGTGTCGAGCCGCTCCGGCGCCAGCCGGTCGAGTCGCTCGAAGAACGCGTCGAGCCGGCGGGCCGCGCGATCACGGGCCGGATCGAGCGTCAGCTCGTTCGGTGCCGGCCCGTCCACATCAGGCGCCGGCGGCGGCGAGGCTGTCGGCCAGGATCCCGAGCGCCTGGTCGACCTCGGAGGCGGTCGTCACGAGCGGCGGGATGATCCGGACGACGTTTACGAACGTTCCGGCCGTCAGGACGATCAGCCCGCGCTCGAGGGCCTCGCCCTGGACCCGCTTCGTGATCTCCGGGTTCGGGACGCGGCCGTCGCCCTCGCCCGGCTTCACGAACTCGAGCGCGACCATGAGCCCGAGACCGCGGACGTCGCCTACCGTCGGGTGTCGCGAGGCCATCGCGCGAAGGCCCTCGAGCAGCTGACGGCCACGCTCGCGGGCGTTGACAACCAGACCCTCCTCCTCGATCACGTCGAGGGTCGCGTTCGCCGCGGCGCAGGAGACGACGTTGCCGCCGTACGTTCCCCCGTGGCTGCCGGCCGGGAAGCGATCGAGCAGGTCCCGCCGGGCGATGATGCCCGACAGCGGCAGCCCCGACGCGATGCCCTTGGCGATGACGACGACGTCCGGCTCCACGTCCCAGTGCCGGACCGCGAACATCTCGCCGGTCCGCCCGAACCCGGTCTGGACCTCGTCGGCGACGAGGAGGATCCCGTGCTCACGGGTGATCGCCCGGAGTCGCGGCAGGAACCCGGGCGGCGGGACGATGTAGCCGCCCTCGCCGAGGACCGGCTCGATCACGACCGCCGCGACGTGCTCGGGGTAGATGAGCTGATGGAAGGTCAGGTCGAGCTCGGCCTCCCAGTCGCACGTGCAGGCACTGGGGTCGTGCGACCCGCCGGCGGCGCGGTAGCAGTACGGGTAGGCGGTGTGGTAGACGGAGCCCGGGAGCGGCTCGAAGTGGCCGCGGTACACGTCCTTCGCGGCGGTCAGCGCCATCGTCTGGGCCGTCCGGCCGTGGAATCCGTAGCGGAAGGCGAGGATCGCCGGCCGGCCGGTCGCGATCCGGGCGAGCTTGACGGCGGCCTCGACCGCCTCCGCTCCGGAGTTCGACAGGAACGCGCCCCATGGCCCGCCGGGGAGCAGCTTCGACAGCCGCTCGTACAGCCGCAGGCCGGGCTCGTGGTAGACGATGTTCTGCTGGCCGTGGAGGAGCCTCGCCGCCTGGGCCTGGACGGCGGCGACGACGCGCGGGTGGGCGTGGCCGGTGTTGGTGACCCCGATCCCCGAGGAGTAGTCGAGGTAGCGGCGGCCGTCGGTCGTGAAGAGCCAGCTGCCCTCGCCGCGGTCGACCTTCAGGTTCGTGATCCGGCTCCAGACCGCGGGGAGGACGGACGGATCCGGCCAGGGATTGCCGGCCTCGGCAGCGGGCCGGCCGGAAGGATCGGCGGCGAGGTCGACCACGAGCGTGCTCCTCTCGATCAGCGCGGGACGCGGCCCGTCTTGAGCGTGGTGATCGCGACGAACGCGACGGCGCCCAGGAAGATGATCGACCCGATGACGTTGATCTGCGCCGGCAGCGCGTTCCGGATGATGCCGTAGACCCAGATCGGGAACGTGTTGGTGGTTCCCGAGACGAAGTTCGTGATCACGAAGTCGTCGATCGAAAGGCTGAAGGCGAGCAGGGCCGCGGCCATGATGCCCGGGAAGATGAGCGGGAACGTGACCTTCCAGAATGTCACCAGCTCGTTCGCACCGAGGTCCATCGCGGCCTCCTCGAGGCGGCGGTCGAACCCCGCCACGCGGGCCTTCACGGTCACGACCACGTAGCTGATGTTGAACATGATGTGGGCGATGAGGATCGTGTTGAAGCCGAGCCCGAGGGTGCCCTTCGGCAGGAGCGACAGCCCGGGCGGCGTGAAACCGACCCCAAGCCCGATGTTGACGAACATCGTGAGCAGGCTCGCGCCGAGCACGATCTCGGGCGAGGCCATCGGCAGGAAGATGAGCGAATTGACGAGGCCACGGCCGCGGAACTGGTAGCGGCTGAGGGCAACCCCGATGAGGGTTCCCAGGATCGTCGCGAAGAGCGTCGACCAGAAGGCGATCGTGAGGCTTATTCGAAGGGCGTCGGGGAGTCCCGGCCAGTCGAGCGGATGCAGCCACGCATTGAGCGTGAAGCCGTGCCACAGGAAGTTGAACTTGCCCTGGTAGTCGTTGAACGAGAAGACGATCATCACGGCGATCGGGATCAGCAGGTAGCCGATCGCGAGCGCCGTGAACGCGGGCAGGGCCCAGCGACCGAAACGCGCGCCGACGCGATCGCGCATCGCGCCGCGAGGCATCGTCCGCTCGACCGTCGCCGTCGCCATCAGCCCGTGAGATCCTCGGTCCCGAGTGCCCGGGCGTAGATGAGGACCGCCACGAGGATCGCGGCCATCAGCACGAACGACAGCGCCGACGCCTGGGGATAGTCGTTGAGCTGGAGGAAGCGGCCCTGGATGACGTTGCCGATCATCTTCGTCTGCGGGCTGCCGAGCAGCTCCGCGTTCACGTAGTCACCCATGGCCGGGATGAACGTGAGGATCGAGCCGGCGAACACACCGGGCAGCGCCAGCGGCAGCGTCACCCGCCGGAACGCGGCCCAGTTGTTCGCGTACAGGTCGTGGGCCGCCTCGAGCAGTCGGCCGTCGATGCGCTCGAGGGCGACGTAGAGCGGCAGGATCATGAACGGCAGGAAGTTGTAGGTGATCCCGGCGACGACCGCGACCGGCGTGTAGAGGACCGACGTGTCGACCGGCACGATCCCGAGCCCGTGCTTGAGGAAGCCGAGGACGGGTCCCTCGTCACCGAGGAGGATCTGCCAGCTGATCGTCCGGATCAGGAAGCTCGTGAAGAACGGGGCGATGACGAGGAACAGCAGCAGGTTCTTGTAGCGCCCGCCCCGGAACGCGATCGTGTAGGCGACCGGAAAGCCGATCGCGAAGTCGAGGACCGTGGCAAGCCCCGCGTACGTGAGCGAGTGGATCCACTGCTCGTTGAACTGCGTGAGTGCCCGGATGTAGTAGCCGACCGTGCCCGTCAGCCGGAACCCGTCGTCGATGTTCCCGGACGAGATCGACATGATGAACATCTGGATCCCGGGCCAGATGAAGAAGTAGAGGAGCCAGAGAAGGCCCGGCGCGAGCAGGAGGTACGGACCCGCGGCGAAGAGGCGCCGTCGGAGGGACGGCGGCGGCGACGGGAGCGGGACCGCGGGCGCCGTCATCCGCGCCTGCGAGCGGTGGCGATCAGGACCCCGTCAGATCGAGGTAGAGCTCGTCCAGCTTCTGCTCGACGTCGTCGGACAGGAACTGCCAGTTGTGGTACTTCGCCTGCATATCCGCGGTCGGGAAGATGAGCGGGTTCGTCGCGGCGCTCTTGTCGAGCTTCTTGATCTCGGCGTCGGCGCCCTTCACCGGGCAGACGTAGTAGACGTAGTCCTCGATCTGAGCCGCGACCTTCGGGTCGTACACGAAGTTGA
>DASXWX010000033.1:0-2222 GCA_036503395.1 Candidatus Limnocylindrales bacterium | reverse complement strand
CGTCGTGCTCGGCGCCCTCCTCGCCGTCGGCGCCCCTCCGCCCGCCCGGCTCCTGCTGGTCCTGCCGGCCGGCGTCGCGGCAGCCGGGTACCTCCAGGCGGCCCTGGGGTTCTGCGCCGGGTTCGGTGCCCGCGGCGTCTTCAACTTCGGCGACCTCGGGCCGACGACGATCGTCGACGATCCAGCCGCGCGCCGACTCGACCGCTACCGATCGCTCCAGATCAACGCCGCGAGCCTGCTGGTCGGCGTCATCGTCGCGATCGTCGCGGTGCTCCTGCCGGTCTGACCGCCCGCCCCCGGGGCATTCAGCGAAGGAAGGCCTTTCGGAGCTCGGCGTTCCAGCCGCCGGGGCTGCCCTCGAAACCGATCGTCCAGATCCCCGTCCCGAGCAATCCCGTCCGACTGACCCAGTCCCACTTGTCGCGTGAGGCCCGCGGGCTGTCGAAGTAGAGCTCGACCCAGTGGGCCGGACAACCGGTGCAATCGCGGACGCGCCAGCGGCTCCACGCGACATGCTCGACCGCATCCCAGCGGAGGCCGTGCTCCGCCGCCAGAGCGGCCGCGGCGCCGACGCTCAGGTCGGATCCCCGACCGGTCGTCCGTGCATGCGGGTCGCCGGTCTTCGTCGGCCACAGGTGCCCGTAGTACGGGACGCCGACGATGATCCGGTTCGCCGGCACCGAACGGCGGAGCAGGCGGACGGTGTCGGCGAGGTCGTAGCGAGGGCCACCGAGCGGCGCGGTCGAGGCCGCGATCTTCGACCACCAGCCGGCGTAGTGGTAGCCCATCAGGTAGATCGCGTCGGGGTTCGAGCGGGCGATCGCGGGCACGTCGTACGAGTCGAAGTGGCCGACGAGCGCGACCGTGAGCTGGAGGCCCGGACGGACGCGGTCGAGCGCGTGGCGGACCCTCGCGACGAGGTCCGCGTGCTCGTCCGCGAGCCCGGCGGGAATCGGCTCGAAGTCGATGTCGACGCCGTCGACGCCGCGCTCATCGACGACGCGGGCGATCGACCTGGCGAGACGCTCGCGTCGGCCGGCGCTCGAGAGCAGCGCGATCGATGCCGCTCGGCCGCCCGACGTCCAGGCGAACCGGCCGACCGTCGCCACGACGCGTGTTCGGGCCGCGTGGGCACGGGCGATGACCGCATCCATCCGTGACGACGACCACGCCTGGCCGCCCGTGTTGTCGAGGCTGATGCGGCCGCGGGCCGTCGCGGTGAGCCCGAAGAACGCGATCGTCGACACCGCCGAGAGGTCCATCCGGGTCGCGACGTAATCCAGCTGGGGCACGGTCGCGAAGGCGATCACCTCGTGGGTCATCCCCTTGGCCTCGAAGCCGAACGGGGTCGCGGGAGGCGACGGTGGAGCGGCGGTCGCGGGAGGCGTCGTCGACGAGCCGACGGACGGGTTGGCCGTCGCGCTCGCGGCCGCGGATTCGCTCGTTTCCCGCGTCGCGGCGGCGGTCGGGACCGGCGCCGGCACGGACGACACCTGGGAGGGGCCAGGCGAGACGCTGCCGCACCCGACGAGGGAGCTGACGATGACCGCGAGCGCAATCCGCCGGGCCAGGGCGTGCGAGCGGCGCGCCGGGTTCGGACCGCCCGTCACACGCCGAGGATACGCAGGCGGGCGGAGGCGACGTCCACCTCGAGCCGGCACGTCGCCTCGCCGTTGCGCCAGTCGAGCCGGAGCTCGGGCCCCTCGGCCTCGACGCTGAGCCGGCCCTCGAAGGCTGGGTGGGTGGCCCGCAGCCGGATCAGGTCGACCAGGCGACGAATGACCGGCCGCTCCAGCGCCGAAGTGATCTCGTCGATCCGATAATCGTGACGGTTGATCGCGCGCCCCTCACCGGTTCGCACCACCGCGTCGACGTCGTTGTCGCCCGCCAGCAACCCCACGTAGTAGATCTGGGGCACGCCGCGCGCGAAGAGCTGGATCGCGCGCGCCGCGAGATAGCGGTCGTCGTCGCGTCCCAGGGCCGCGTAGTAGGTCGCGTTGAGCTGGTGGACGTCGATCTCGTTCGGCGTCGCCGCGAGGACCCGGCTGGCGTTGCCGCCGCGACCCAGGACGAGCTCGCTGAGAGCGGCCATCGCGGTCGGGTCGAGGATCCCGTCGAGGTCCGGCCGGACGGGGATGCCGTCGTGGCAGTCGAGCGTCGTGAACTGCCGCGCCGGCGAGCGTGCGAGGTGCCCGCCGAGGCGGCTCCCCTCCCCTGTCGCG
>DASXWX010000032.1:0-5950 GCA_036503395.1 Candidatus Limnocylindrales bacterium | reverse complement strand
GACACCGGGATGCACGCCCTCGGTTGGACCCGCGAACAGGCGATCGCGTTCATGCTCGACCACACGGCCCTCGCCCGGAACAACATCGAGAACGAGGTCGACCGCTACATCGTCTGGCCGGGCCAGGCGCTCGCCTACAAGACCGGCCAGCTCGAGATCAGCCGGCTTCGTCGGGCGGCGGCCGCTCGTCTCGGCGCCGCGTTCGACGTCAGGGCCTTCCACGATGTCGTGCTCGGCGCGGGTGCGGTCAGCCTTCCGACGCTGGCGGCCATCGTCGACCGCTGGTCGGGCGCTGCTTCCTCCTAGTCAGCGGCGCTCCTAGAGAGCCTCTGGTTCGAGCCGGCGGACGCGACTCGCGAGCGCCTCGAGCACGCCGATCCGGACGTCGGGGAAGTCCGCCATCAGCGTGTTGAACTCGCGGTGGCCGATGACCATCAGGCGGGTCGGCTTCGTCGCCGTGGCTGTCGCCGTCCGCGTGCCGCCGTCGACGAGCGCGATCTCGCCCAGGAACTCGCCCGGTCCGAGCGTCGCGAGGCGGTGGCCGTCGCGCTCGACCTCGACCTCGCCGTCGATGACGAGGAAGAACTCGTGGCCGAAGTCGCCCTGGCGGACGAGGTGGCGCCCCTCCGCGACGTCGACCTCGTCGGCGAGCCGCTCGATCTCGTCGAGCGCCGACCCCGACAGCCCCGAGAAGAGCGGGACGCGCTTGAGCAGTTCGTGCTTCCGATCCACTCCGACCCTCCTCCGTGAAGGCCGCAGGATACGCGGGCGGTGCGTCGGCGATATGCGTGTCGCATCACCATGTGGCGGCGTGGACGACCTCCGGATCGGGGCAGTGGGACGCGCGGTGCGCCGGCGACTCGCGTGGCGGCAGCCGGACCTGGCCGCGCGCTCGGGCCGACGCCCGCGCCGGACACACCGGACCCGCGGCAGATGAGCCCGCGATAAGCGTCCCCGATCAGGATCGGCAACGGTGGAGGACGTCCGCGTCGGGTCGGTGGCGCGCGCGGTCCGACACCGCCTCGGGTGGCGGCAGTCGGACCTGGCGGGGCGTGCACGCGTCAGTCAGCAGGAGGTGTCGCTCTTCGAGCGGTTTGGGCTGGTCGCGGTCGATCTGCGAACGGCCCGATCGATCTGCGCGCCGCTCGGCGTCCGGCTGGACGTGCTGCCTCGATGGCGTGGCTCGGATCTCGACCGCCTGCTCGACGAGGCTCATGCGGCGCTCGTCGACGAGATCGTCCGACGCCTCCGGGCCGCGGGTTGGGAGACGCTTGTTGAGTGGTCGTTCAATCACTTCGGTGAGCGCGGCGCGATCGACGTCGTGGCGTGGCGTCCCGCGACCGGCCATCTACTCGTGATCGAGGTCAAGAGCCGGATCGTCGACACCAGGACCTGCTGTCGACGCTCGACCGGAAGGTCCGAATCGCCGCTGAGCTCCTGCCACACGAGCGCGGCTGGCGCGTGAGCTCGACGTCGCGGCTGACCGTCGTGGGTGCGAGCACTGTGTCACGGAACGCCGTCTCGAAGCATGCCGCGACGTTCGCGGCCGCGTTTCCAGTGCGCGGCCGCGCGGTCTCGACGTGGCTCCGGCGGCCGGAAGGAACCCTGAGCGGGCTGCTCTTCCTCACGAATACCAGCGCCAGTAGTGGTACGCGCATCGCGCCGCGTCGTGTCCGCCGCAACGCGGCTTTGTGAGCCGTTACCACCAGTCACACTGGTATCCGCCAAGAAGCGCGCCGCGCCGGCACACGTTGCACTCGCCCGGCTGGTATCCGCGAAGAAGCGCGCCGCGCTGGCACACGTTGCACTCGCCCGGCTGGTATCCGCGACGAAGCGTGCCGCGCGAACGCGCCAACGGCGCGCGAACGCGCCAACGGCGCGCGGGGCGCGCCAACGGCGCGCGGGGCGCGCCAACGGCGGGCGGGGCGCGCCAGCGACGGCCGGCTTGGTACCGGCGAACGGGCGCGCGTCGCGCCTCCCGTAGACTCTCTCGCGTCCTCCACCACGCACGAAGGCCCCGCGATGCCCGATCGCCCGCTCCCCTACGACCGTCCCACGGACCCCGCCAAGCGCCATTCGTCCGCGCTCACCGACGGGCCCGATCGCGCCGCCGCCCGGGCGATGCTCAAGGCGGTCGGCTTCACCGACGAGGACCTGGCGAAGCCCCTGATCGGCGTCGGCACGAGCTGGATCGAGACCATGCCGTGCAACCTCAACCAGCGCCGGCTCGCGGAATTCGTCAAGGAGGGGATCCGGGCCGCGGGCGGGACGCCGATGGAGTTCAACACGATCGCGGTCAGCGACGGCGTGTCGATGGGCTCCGAAGGCATGAAGGCGAGCCTGATCAGCCGCGACCTGATCGCCGACTCGATCGAGCTGGTCGCGCGCGGCCACCTCCTCGACGGGCTCGTCTGCCTCGTCGGCTGTGACAAGACGATCCCGGCGGCGGTCATGGCCCTCGGCCGCCTCGACCTCCCGAGCGTCGTCCTCTACAACGGCACGATCTATCCCGGGACGTACAAGGGCAAGCGGAACGCGACGGTCGTGACGGTGTTCGAGGCGATCGGCGCGTACCGGGCCGGCAAGATCACGGCCGAGGAGCTCTACGAGGTGGAGAACGCGGCCTGCCCCGGAGCGGGCGCCTGCGGCGGGCAGTTCACCGCGAACACGATGAGCACGGCCCTCGAGTTCCTCGGGATCTCCCCCGGCGGGCTCAACGGCATCCCGGCCGAGGACCCGGCCAAGGACGATGCCGCTCGCCGGACCGGCGAGCTCGTCATGGATCTCGTCCGCCGCGACGTCCGCCCGTCGTCGATCGTCAGTCGCGAGGCGATCGAGAACGCGATCGCCTCGATTGCGGCAACCGGCGGCTCGACGAACGGGGTCCTCCACCTGCTCGCGATCGCACACGAGTTCGGGATCCCGCTCGAGATCGACGAGTTCGGGGCGATCGCCGACCGGACCCCGATCGTCGCCGACATGGCGCCGGCGGGCCCGTACACCGCGACCGACATGTACGAGGCCGGCGGCGTCGGCCTCGTCATGCGTCAGCTCCTCAGGGCGGACCTGCTGCACGGTGACCGTCCGACCGTGGACGGCCGGACGATCGCCCGGATCGCCGCCGATGCGAACGAGACGCCGGACCAGCCGGTCGTGGTCCCGATCGAGACGCCGATCAAGCCGGTCGGTGGCCTGACGATCCTGCGTGGCTCGCTCGCGCCCGACGGCTGCGTCATCAAGCTCGCCGGCCATGAGCGCCGGCACCATCGGGGGCCGGCCCGGGTGTTCGACTCGGAGGGTGCGTGCTACGACGCCGTCCGGGCCCAGCGGATCCGGCCGGGGGACGTCGTCGTCATCCGCTACGAGGGTCCGGTCGGCGGGCCGGGGATGCAGGAGATGCTGAGCGTCACCGGCGCCCTCGTCGGCGAGGGGCTCGGCGACAGCGTCGCGCTGCTGACTGACGGCCGCTTCAGCGGCGGGACGCACGGGCTGATGATCGGCCACGTCGCCCCGGAAGCGGCGCTCGGCGGTCCGATCGGCCTGGTCGAGGAGGGCGACGAGATCGAGATCGACGTCGACGCGAAACGGCTCGACCTCCTCGTCGACGAGGCAGAGCTCGACCGGCGGCGGGCGGCCTGGTCGGCCCCGGCACCGCGCTACCGGACGGGAGCGCTCGCCAAGTACGCGGCGCTCGTGTCGTCGGCCTCGCGTGGGGCGGTGACCACCGGCGAGCGGCTCGACCGGGCGCTCGCCGCCGGAACCGTCCGGGAGGCCCGGCCCGTCGCGTGAGTGCCACGCCGCCCGGCCCCGGCCTCATCGGCTTCCGGATCTCCGCGGTCTCCTCGCAGGGCATCGACTGGGCCGGCCTCGACGCAACCTGGGCCCTCGCGGGCGAGATGGACGTCTTCGACGCCGGCTGGATGAGCGACCATCTCACGGACGTGAGCCGCGATCGCGGTGGCGGCGTTTTCGAGGCGGTCGCGACCGCGGGTGCGTTGGCTCATCGCATCCCCGGCAAATGGCTGGGCGTCGCGGTCTTCTCGAACACCTTTCGCCATCCCGCGCTCCTCGCCAAGTCGGCCGAGGTCCTGGACAACGCGACCAGCGGCCGCTTCATCCTCGGCCTGGGAGCGGGCTGGCACGAGGGCGAGCACGACGAGTTCGGGATCCCGCTGCCCGCACCGAAGGAGCGGTTCGACCGGTTCGAGAGCGCCGTCCGCGTTCTGCGCGCCCTCTTCTCCGACGAGGCGCGCGCGGAGCCCGGGGTCTCGCTCGAGGATCCGTTCTACCCGCTCGACCGGGCGACGATCGAGCCCGGGTTCGCCCGGCCGGGTGGGCCGCTCCTCTGGCTCGGCGTCGGCAGGCCCCGCGGCATCGGGATCGCGGCTCGCTACGCCGACGGCTGGCCGATGCCGGGCAACCGACCGGGGGACGTGCCGTACTTCCGGGAACAGCGGGACCGCATCCGGCGCGCCGTCGAGGAGGCCGGCCGGGACCCCGACGCGTTCGCGTTCGCGGCGCAGCTCGTCTCGGGGGGCACGGAGCGCGAGCGGCGCGAGGCGCGGGAGACCGCGATCGAGTTCGTGCGCGCGGGTGCGAACCACGTGATCATCGGCGTGCCTGGACGGCTCGGGCCGGAGGGGCTCACCGCGATGGCTCGGGAGGTGGCCGAGCCGCTCCGCGACGCGACGGGCCGGAGCGGCGCGGCGAGCGCGAGCTGACCACCGCCCAGCGGCATTGTTGCCGACTTCGTATACACTATACAAGTCCCACCGGGCCCCAGCGAGGAGTTGCATGAAGCCCCCCGACTTCGAGTACGCCCGCCCGTCCTCGGTCGAAGAGGCCGTCGGCGTCCTCGCGGCCTCGGGCGGCGACGCGAAGGTGCTCGCCGGCGGCCAGAGCCTGGTCCCGCTCCTCAACTTTCGGCTGGCTGCGCCATCCGTCCTCGTCGACGTCAATCGGGTCGACACGCTGGCCCATCTCACGCTCGACGGCGAGACGCTGCGGATCGGCGCCACGACGCGCATGCGAGCCCTCGAGCTCGATCCGATGGTGCGCGACCTCGTCCCCGTCCTCGCGGCGGCGGCGCGCTGGGTCGGCCACGTTCAGATCCGCAACCGGGGCACGATCGGCGGCAGCGTCGCCCACGCGGATCCGGCCGCCGAGGTCCCCGCGGTCTGCCTCCTGCTCGACGCTGAGCTCGTGGCTCTTGGCCCCGCGGGCGAGCGCCGCATCCCGGCCGACGACTTTTTCGCGGGCTTCCTGACGACGACCCTCGCCGAGGACGAGCTCCTGACCGAGATCCGGATCCCGGTGCGACCCGCACCCCACTGGGGGTTCCGCGAGTACGCCCAGCGCCGGGGCGATTTCGCGCTCGCCGGTGCAGCAGCGTCCGGGTCGCTCGGCCCCGACGGCATCGTCGACGCCGCCAGCCTCGTCGTCTTCGGGACGGCGGACCGGCCGGTCCGATGCCGCACGGCCGAGGCCGAGCTGACCGGCCAGCCACCGACCGCCGACCGACTTGACCGCGCGGCCGAGGCGGCCGCGACAGAGGCGTCCGCGGACGACCCTCGCCCCGACGCCGCCTACCGTCGTCTGGTCGCCCGAACGATGGTCCGGCGGGCGCTCGGCGATGCCTTCGACAACGGAGCGAAGGGCCGCGAGGAGGTGAGCTGATGGCGGGGGCGCCCATCGAGGTCCGATTGATCGTCAACGGTGTCCCGCGCCAGGCCCAGGTCCCCCCGCGGCTGCTGCTGTCCGACTTCCTGCGCCACGACCTCGGTCTGACCGGAACCCACGTCGGATGCGAGCACGGCGTGTGTGGGGCCTGCACGGTGCTGCTCGACGGCGCGGCGGTCCGATCGTGCCTCCTGTTCGCGGTCCAGGCCGACGGCGCCGACATCCGGACGGTCGAGAGCCTGACCGGACCGAACGACGAGCTGACGGCGAT
>DASXWX010000031.1:0-3428 GCA_036503395.1 Candidatus Limnocylindrales bacterium | reverse complement strand
CGACGTCGCGGGCGAGGTCGCGGGGCTCGTCCACGACCCGGCGCTGACCCAATGGCACCAGATCGACCTCGCGAACGGATCGTTCGGGCAGGGCGTCGCCGTCACGCCGATCCAGCTCGCGACCGCGTTCTCGGCGATGGTGAACGGGGGCACGCTCGTCCAGCCCCACGTCGTCGACGCGATCGCGAACCAGGAGATCCATCCGGCGCCGCAGGCGACCGGTGTGATCGACCCGGCCCTGACGCCCGAGCTCGTCGACCTGATGCATCACGTCGTCGCGACGGTGCCGTTCTACCGCGACCGGACGCTCGTCCCCGGCTACAAGGTCGGCGGCAAGACAGGCACGGCACAGATCTGGGACCCGAAGATGAACGGCGGCCGGGGCGGCTGGAAGATCAACAAGTTCAACTACTCGTTCGTCGGCTACATCGGCAAGAAGAGGCCGGAGCTGATCGTCGCCGTCCGGATCCGGGAGGGCCGTCCGACGATCGCCCGGATCGGCGAGCTCGAGATGCCGGTCATGTCGTTCGAGCTGTTCCGACGGATCGCCACCGACGCCATCACGACGCTCGACCTCGACCCGAACCGGGGCGGCCCGGCGACCAGAGCGTCGTCGACGCCCGCGGGCCAGACCGCCGCGGCCGGCGGCTGAGCGTCCATGACGCTCGCCTATGCGACACTCCCGGACGTGACCGACGCCGAGCTCTCGGGTCGATCCGCTCCTCGGCCCGACCTCGGATTGACGCCCGACGACCTCGTCGCCGCGACCGGGGGCCGCCTCCTCCGTCGATCCGACCGCCGCAGCCGGGGTGGGGCGGTCGACTCGCGCCGGGTCCGGCCCGGCAACGCCTTCGTGGCCCTGCCGGGCGAGCGGACCGACGGCCACGCGTACCTCGCCGACGCCGTCGCGGCCGGAGCGGCCGCCGCCGTCGTGAGCCGCCTGCCGGTCGGCGACGAACCGCCGCTCGAGGACCTCGGTGACGTCAGCGTCGTGCTCGTCGAGGACGGCATCCGGGCCCTCGGCGGGCTCGCCGCCGCCTGGCGAACACGCTTCGATCTCCTCGTCGTCGGGATCACCGGCAGCGTCGCCAAGACCTCGACGAAGGAGGCCGTCGCCGGCGTCCTCGGCAGGCGGTTCGTGACGCTTCGGAACGAGGGCAATCTCAACAACGAGATCGGGTTGCCTCTCACCGTCCTCGACCTCGCCCCCGAGCACGAGGCGGCGGTCCTCGAGATGGGCATGTACGTCGGCGGCGAGATCCGCGACCTCGCCGCGATCGGTCGGCCGCAGATCGGCGTCGTGACCGCCGTCCAGCCCGTCCACCTGTCGCGGATCGGATCGATCGAGGCGATCGAGCGGGCGAAGGGCGAGCTCGTCGAGGCCCTGCCGCCCGCCGAGAGCGGCGGCGTCGCGGTCCTCAACGCGGACGACGAGCGCGTCGTCCGCATGGATGCCCGAACGAGCGCCCGGAGCGTGACCTATGGGTTTGCGCCGGATGCCGACGTGACCGCGAACGCTGTTGCGTCCGCCGGGTTCGACGGGATGCGCTTCGTGCTCCGCCTCGGCGATGGCCGAACCGCGCCTGTCCGGCTGCCCGGGCTCGGCCGGCTCGCGGTCCACAACGCCCTCGCCGCCGCGGCCGTCGGCGACGCGGCCGGCCTGCCGCTGGCCGAGATCGTCGCCGGCCTCGAAGCGGGCTGGGAGGCGCCCCACCGGACGAACGTCGTCCGTGCCGGCGGCATCACGATCGTCGACGACAGCTACAACGCCTCGCCGAGCGCGGTTCGCGCCGCGCTCGACCTGCTCGCCGGCCTGCCCGGCCGCCGTCTGGCCGTCCTCGGCGAGATGCTCGAGCTGGGCGATGCGGCCCTCGATGGCCATCGGAGCGTGGGAGCGGCCGCGGCCGCCACCGTGGAGCTGCTCGTGGTCGTCGGCCAGGGGGCGCGCGACGTCGTCGACGGCGCGCTCGACGCCGGCATGCCGCCGCAGCGGCTCGTGTTCGTCCCCGACCGCCAGACGGCCCTCGAGACGCTTCGCGCACGGCTCGAACCGGGTGACGTCGTCCTCGTGAAGGCCTCGCGCGGGATCGAGCTCGACCGCCTCGTCGCCGATCTCGTGGTCGGCCACGGCGTCGACGAGGCGACCGCATGAACGTCGAGCTCATCCAGGGCCTCCTCCTCGCCTTCGCCCTCGTCGTGATCTTCATGCCGCCCTACATCCGGCTGCTCCAGGCGTCCGGGTTCGGCAAGCAGATCCGGATCGAGGGCCCGGACACCCACCAGGTGAAGCGCGGCACGCCGACGATGGGCGGGCTGCTCGTCATCGTCATCGTGATCGCCCTCTACACGCTCCTGCGGGGAATCCCGGAGCGGGCGATCATCGGGCCGCTCGCGCTGCTCGCGCTCGTCGGCCTGCTCGGCGCGTTCGACGACTACCTCAACGCGCGGACAGGCGAGGGGATTCGGGCCCGCCAGAAGCTCATCTGGCAGAGCGTCGTCGCGATCTTCGCGGCGTTCCAGATCCAGCAGACATACGACATCACGGGGATCCGGGTCCCGTTCGTTGGGGCGGTCGAGATCAACCAGTGGGTCTACGTCGCCTTCGCGGCCTTCGCGATCGTGGCCGCCAGCAACGGTGCGAACATCACCGACGGGCTCGACGGCCTCGCCGGCGGCTCGCTCATCTTCGCCTTCGTCGCGTTCCTCATCATCGCCCTCCTCAATGACCCGCAGCAGTCGAACGTCGCCTTCCTCTGCGCGCTCACGATCGGGTCGCTGCTCGGGTTCCTGTGGTTCAACGTCCACCCGGCCCAGGTCTTCATGGGCGACTCGGGCTCGCTGTCGCTGGGCGCGTGTCTTGCCGGCATCGCCCTGATCACCGGCCAGATCCTCGTGCTGCCCGTGATCGGGTTGATCTTCGTCGTGGAGACCGCGTCGGTGATGCTCCAGGTCGGCTACTTCAAGCTGACCGGCGGGCGCCGGATCTTCCGGATGTCGCCGCTCCACCACCACTTCGAGCTGGCCGGCTGGGACGAGGAGAAGATCACTCTCCGCTTCTGGATCGTGGCGATCCTCGCCGGCCTCCTCGGCGTCACCCTCTTCCTCGCCTCGATCAACCAGCTCCGGTGATGGCGATGACCGCGACCGAACCGATCGACCTCGACGCGCTCACGCTCGACGACGTCCGGGCCGGCGCGCTCCGCGGACGGCCCGTGTCGGTCCTGGGCTTCGCCCGCAGCGGGATCGGGCTCGCTCGCTTCTTCGCCGATGCCGGCGCTGCCGTCACCGTCTACGACGCCCGGCCGGCGAGCGAGCTGGAGGCGGCGGCCCGGGCGCTCGAAGGACGTCCGGCCCGGCTGCTGCTCGGGCCGGAGGTCGACCCCCGGGCGGCGCTCGAGGGCGCGACGCTCGTCGCGACCTCGCCCGCG
>DASXWX010000030.1:0-5789 GCA_036503395.1 Candidatus Limnocylindrales bacterium | reverse complement strand
TGGGCTCGATCGTGCTGGTCGCGACCGATTGGCCGGAGGACGTCGAACGAGCGCTCTCCGGCCTGCGCGAGCATGCGCCGGACGGCGTCCAGGTCGTCGTCGTCGGGGACGCGCCGAGCGAGGACCAGTCGATGGCGCTCGACGCACTCGAGGCCGTGGAGCCCGGCGCGCCGGGGTTCCGAACCGAGGTGGTCCGGACGAGCGACCGCCTCGGCTGGGCGAGCGCGCTCAACGCGGGGATTCGGCGCGCGGAGAGCCCGCTCGTCGTCCTCCTCGACACGAGCGTCGAGCCGACGGGCGACCTCGTCACGCCGCTGGCGGCGGCCCTCGACGATCCGAGCGTGGGTGTCGCCGGCGCCGTGGGGCTCACCTCGGCGGACCTGCGCCGGTTCGAGGAAGGAGGGCCGGGCGACGTCGCGGCGATCGCCGGCTACTGCGTTGCCTTCCGTCGAAGCGACTATGCCGAGCGCGGGCCGCTCGACGAGAAGTTCCGCTTCTACCGGAACCTGGACATCTGGTGGAGCCTCGTCCTGCGCGACGAGGGCGACGGGCGGCCGCCGCGCCGGGCGGTCGCGCTCGACCTGCCGCTCGTTCGCCACGAGCACCGGCTCTGGGAGGAGACGCCCGAGGCCGAGCGGACACGGCTGTCGAAGCGGAACTTCTACCGGGTCATCGACCGGTTCGGGTCGCGGACCGACCTCGTCGCGTAGCTAGGCCGCGGGGACCCGCGGACGAAGCACGGGCCCGTCGGCGCGGTCCTCGACGTCCCAGCCGGCTCCCGCGATCTCGTCCCGGAGGGCGTCGGCGGTCGCGAAGTCCCGCTCGGCCCTGGCCGTCGCGCGTCGCTCGGCCAGCCCGCGCACGTCTTCGGGCGGCTCGACGGCGGCTCGCTCGCCGGGCGTTCCCCGCGCTCGGTCGAGATCGAGCCCGAGGACGGCGTCCGCGTCGAGGACCAGCCACCGCCGCTCGTCTGCCCCCAGGTCCGCACGGAGAGTCCGCCGGAGGACGGCGAGCGCGGTCGGCATGTCGAGGTCGTCGTCGAGCGCGGCCACGAAGGCGTCGTGGAGCTCCCGGCCGCCCGGGGAGAGGGGAGTCGCCGAGTCGTGGGCGCGATCGCGGAGCTCGTAGCCCGCATTCGCATCGCCGTGCCCCGCGAGACCGCCGGCGACGCCGATGGGGCGGTCACCCGCGGCGCCGGCGCGGAGTGGCCTCGACGCGAAGGGTCCGTCGGTCGGCGAGGACGGCAGCACCCGCACGCCGGCGCGAAGCGACTCGAGCGCGGCCCCCGCGGCCGCGAACGACTCGGGCGAGAGGTTGATCTTGCGGCCGTAGCGCGCCGTCAGGACGAGGTAGCGGAAGGCGAGGGGATCGGCGCCGCTGGCGAGCTCGGTGATCCGGACGAAGTTGCCGGCCGACTTGGCCATCTTCCGGCCCGACATCAGGAGGTGCTCGCCGTGAACCCAGTGCCGCGCCGGGATGTGTCCGGTGACCGCGCTCGACTGGGCGATCTCGTCCTCGTGGTGCGGGAAGACGTTGTCGATGCCGCCGGTGTGGAGGTCGAACTCCTCGCCCAGGTAGCGCAGTGCCATCGCCGAGCACTCGAGGTGCCAGCCCGGGAAGCCCTCGCCCCACCGGTCGGTCGGCCACTTCAGCAGCCGCCCGGGCCCCGCGGCCTTCCAGAGGGCGAAGTCGGCCGGGTCGCGTTTGTCCGGATCGGGCTCGCCTCGATGTCCCGCCCGCAGCTCGTCCAGGGTGTTTCCGGACAGCCGTCCGTACCCGGGCGACGAGGCGACTGCGAAGTAGACGTTGCGCTCCGCCGACGCATACCCGTGCCCCGCGTCCACGATCCGCTCGGCGAGCGTCACCATCTCCGGGACGTGCTCCGTGGCGCGCGGAAAGACGTGCGCCGGGAGGATGTTGACCGCGGCCTCGTCGGCGTGGAACGCGGCCTCGTAGGCGGCAGCGATCTCGGCCGGCGACTTGTCCTCGAGACCGGCCGCGACCAGCATCCGGTCCTCGCCCCGATCGAACCGCTCGTCCCGCAGATGGCCCACGTCCGTGACGTTCTTGACGTGGAGCACGTCGATGCCGTGGTAGAGGAGCGTTCGACGGATCAGGTCGGCCAGGAGATAGCTGCGGAGGTTGCCGACGTGGGCGTAGCGATAGACGGTCGGGCCGCACGTGTACATCCGGACGCGCGCTCCGTCGAGCGGCTGGATCGGCTCGACGACCCGGCCGAGCGTGTTCCGGATCCGAAGCGTCATCGGGCGCGAGCAGTCATCGTTCGGTCGATCCTAGCCCGGAACCGGCGCCGGTAGACTCGGCGCCGATGACCCTCGTCGGACCAGCCCGCGAGGGGCCGCCGGTCGCCGAAGCCGAACGGGGCACGGTCGGGCGCGGCGCCGTCGGGCGCGGGCTTGTCGCCGTCCTCGTCCTGTTCCTCGCGGCCGGGCTGCTCGGCCGCGATCTGTTCGCGTCGCCGCCGACGCCCCGTTCGTCGCCACTCGCGGCCGGCTCGGCCGCATCCGGCGAGGTGTCGATCCTGACCGGCCCGCCGGCGACGCTCGATCCGGCGCGCCAGGGCGATCAGGCCAGCGCCGCGGTGACCGCCCAGCTGTTCGAGACCCTGACGGCCTTCGACGCGTCGCTGACGATCCGGCCGGCCCTCGCGGAGTCCTGGACGGCGGAGAACGGCGGTCGGCGGATCGTCTTCACCCTGCGACCGGACCTCGCCTTCTCGGACGGGTCGCCCCTGACCGCCACCGACGTCGTCGAGAGCTGGATCAGGCTCCTCGACCCGTCGGCGCCGTCGCCGTTGGCCTCGCTGCTCGATGACGTGGCCGGTGCGCGCGACTACCGGACCGGCCGCGGACCGGCGGCTGCCGTCGGGTTCTCCGCCCCCGATCCGCGCCACGTGGCCGTGAGCCTCGATCGGCCGGCCGGAGACTTCGCCGCGATCGTCGCCGGACCGTCGTTCGGCGTGCTGCCTCCGGGCGTGCGGGGCGGGCAGGCCGAGGCGCTGAAGCCGGGCGACTTCGTCTCGAGTGGCGCCTACGTCCTCAGCGAACGAACGGCCGCCGAGCTGACGCTCGAGGCGAATGCCCGCTACTGGGCGGGGCCGCCGACGATCCGGACGGTCCATCTGCGGACCTCGATCGGCGGTCGGAGTCCCGTCGACGCCTTCGATGCCGGCGACCTCGACTACGCCCCGATCGGCGACGCCGACGCCTCGTGGATCGCCTACGACCGGACACTCGGGCCGCTGCTTCGGACCGTGCCCAACCTCGGGACAACCTACTACGGCTTCGACACGAGCCGGCCGCCGTTCGACGACGCGCGCGTTCGCCAGGCCGTGGCGCGGGCCGTCGACTGGCGGCGGATCGTCTCGCTGGCCGCCCCGGCGACCGAGGTCCCGGCCGACGGGATGGTGCCCCCCGGGATCCCGGGCCGGCCCACGCCAGCGGCGCTCCCCTCGTACGACCCGGCTGCCGCTCGCGAGCTCATCGCCGCTGCGGGCGGCGCCGCGAAGGTAGGACCGGTCACGATCGTCACCAACGGGCTCCCGTACGACGCCGCCGTGGCCGACCAGCTCCGGGCCAGTCTCGGGCTCGACGTCCGGCTCGAGTCGATGGACTTCGCCGGCTATCAGGCTCGGCTCGCGGAAGACCCACCGGCGATGTGGGCGATGTCGTGGATCGCCGACTACCCGGGTCCGAATGACTTCCTCGGCGTGCTCCTCGCGTCCGACGCGTCGAACAACTACGGGCGCTGGCGGTCCGAGGCGTTCGACGAGGCGATCGATGCGGCCGGGCGGGCGAGCGGGCCGGCCGCCGCGACCGTCGCCTACGGGCGGGCGGCGCAGATCGTCGCTCGCGACGTTCCGGTGATCCCGGTCTCGACCGGCACGGGCTGGGCGCTCTCGCGCGATGGGCTCCTCGGCGCCGGCCAGAACGGCCTCGGGATCCTCCGGTTCGCGGGACTCGCGTGGCGATGACCGCCGCCCGCCTCCTGCCGCTCGCGCTCGCCCTGGGGGTCGCGGTCGCGGCGCCGAGCGCACCGGCCGCCGCGGCTGCACCTGGCATCGACGCGACGTTCGGGACGCCGAGCGGGACGTCGACGTTCGGTCGCGGCCTCCGCTTCGAGCAGCCGGTGACCATCACGGGATCGCCCAGGCGCGTCGAGGCGCTGGTGACGCTGCCCGGGTCCGACGGCCCGCTCGTCGTGGACGAGTCCGACCAGGCCGATTCGGCGACCCTTCGTTACACGCTCGACACCCCCGACGGCGGGCTGCTGCCGAACACGGTCGTGAGCGTACGCTGGCGGATCGTCGGCAACGACGAGTCGGCCGCGCTCGGACCCTCCGTGTCGGTCCGGTACGTCGACGATCGGTTCGACTGGCGGACCGAGACAGGCGACCTCGTCACGATCCACTGGTACCAGGGCGACGACGGCTTCGGTCGTCGCGCCCTCGGGATCGCCGAGGACGGCGTGACGGAGGCCGAACATTTGCTGGGCACGACCGAGACGAAGCCGATCGACTTCTTCGTGTACGCGGACCAGCAGGCCTTCTACGACGCCCTCGGTCCCGGGACCCGCGAGAACGTGGGCGGCGAGGCGATCCCCGAGATCCGAACGCTCTTCGGCCTGATCACGCCGTCCGAGCTCAACGCGGACTGGGTCCACGTCGTGATCCCGCACGAGCTGACCCACCTCGTCTTCGACACGACCGTCCACAATCCCTACCACGAGCCGCCGCGCTGGCTGAACGAAGGGCTGGCTGTCTACCTCTCGCAGGGGTTCGTGTCGAGCGACCGCGGCCGCGTCCGGGACGCGGTCCGTGGCGCGACCCTCATGCCGCTGTCCGCCCTCGAGGCCCAGTTCCCGACGACCAGCGACCAGTTCTTCCTCGGCTACGCCGAGAGCGTCTCCGCGGTCGACTTCCTGGTCCGGACGTACGGCAAGGATGCGCTCGTCGGTCTCGTCCGCTCCTACGCGGGTGGCCGCTCCGACGACGACGCGTTCACCGCCGCGCTCGGCGTGGACGTCGCCGCGTTCCAGGCCGCCTGGCTGTCCGACCTCGGGGCACCGGAGCCCGAGCAGGCCGGCCCGAGGCCCGCACCCGGCGGGCCCGTCCCGAGCGACTGGGGCGCCCCGGGCCCGGGCGGTTCGGCGGTGCCGAGCGGGCAGGCGGGGACCGCCACCGCCGCGCCGGTTCCGGCGCCCCCAGACGGTGGACCTGCCGAGCTCGGTGCCCTCGTCGCGGGCGTCCTCGTGATCGTCGCGATCGTCGGGCTCGGCCTGGCGCGGCGGCGGTCGAGAGCGCGCGGTCGCGAGGCGCCACGGTGACCGCCCTCGTCACGCGCCTGCGCGGACTCCAGAGCTGGCAGGTCACGCTCGGCCTCGCGCTCGCCGCGCTCGGCTTCCTCGTCGCCGCACAGCTCCGGAGCGAGGGGCCCCGGGTCCGGTACACGAGCCAGGAACGGTCGCCGCTCATCGAGACGGTCCTCTCGCTCCAGCGCAACCAGGACGCGCTCAAGGCGCGGATCCTCGAGCTCAATGCCCAGATCCGCGACCTCCAGGGCTCAGGCGAGGGCAACGCCGTCCTCGTGCGCGACCTCAACGACCAGCTCGAGAACGCGCGGATCGCCGCCGGGCTCGTGCCGCTCGAGGGGCCGGGCGTCGTCCTCCAGCTCGACGACTCGACGCTGCCCGTGCCGAGCGGCGCGACGGGGTCCGACTACCAGATCACGGCGCAGGATCTCCGGACCGTCGTCGACGCGCTCTGGCAG
>DASXWX010000029.1:0-3735 GCA_036503395.1 Candidatus Limnocylindrales bacterium | reverse complement strand
CTTCGACCAGCGCTCGCCGTCGAGGGCGACGTCACGGGTCAGGACGGCCCCGACGAGCATCGGGCGCGGCGGCCTGCCCGGCCGGAGACGCGCGCTTCGCATGGAAACGGGCTCCCGGCCTAGCCGGCGCCGCCGGCCCGTGAGGCCGTCGAGCGGGGCGCGGCCATCTCGACGGGCGGCGGCGCAGCACGTCCACCCGGAGCAGTCGCCGGACGGGCCACGAGGTCGTCCAGGCGCGCGAGCAGCCCGTTCGCGCCGAGACGCTCGAGGATGGCCCGCGCCTCGATCTCTGCCTCCGTCGGATCGGCGTCCGGAAGTGCGGCGATCCGGTCCATGAGCGCGAGAGCGAGCTCGAGCGGCACGTCGAGGCGCCGAAATAGCTCGATTGCCTCCGCGAACCAGGGCTCGGCCTCGTCCGTGTGGCCGAGGAGCGCGGCCCGGATTGCGAGCGACATGAGCCTGATCGCGCGCGTGTAGCGGAGGCTCGGGATCGGCGTCTCGAGGTTCGGCATCCGTTCGGAGACGGCCTCCGGTTGACCGGTCCAGAGCGCTCCCCGCAGCCAGAAATGGGTCGCGGCCTCGACCGAGAGCGGCGCGAATTCGGGAACGTCCGAGGGTCGCAGGCTCGACAGCCGGCCGCGGACGAGGACGTCGACGAGCATCGCCGCCCAGCGCAGGCTCAGCGCGACCTGTGGATCCTCGGAGTCGGCGTGCATCGCGGCGACGGCGGCGGAGATCGACTCCGCCTCATCGACCCGCCCCTGGAGTGCCCGGAGCGTCGCCAGCGAGAGGTCGACGCCGCCGCGGAAGATGCTCTGCTGCTCGTCGGCGGCCATGTCCCGGGCGACCTGCTCGATGAGCGCCCACTCGCCGGTCCAGAGCGCGGGATCCGCGACGTTGCCCGCGAGTGACTCGGCCCAGCCCTCGTAGCCGAGGCGCCGGGCGGCCCGATAGTGGTCGAGAGCGATCCGGAGGGTCTCCCGCGGGTCGTCGGTCAGGAGGTTCGCGGTCAGGTTCATCGCCCCGCGGAACCGGGTGGCCGGCGGCGCATCGCGCTCGGCGAGGACGATCGCCCCGCGGAGGACCGCGATCGCCTCATGCTGGCGGCCCGCGACGGAGAGCGCCCAGCCACGGCTGATGAGCAGCTCGGCGACGACCTCGCGATCGCCGATCGCCTCGGCCGGCGCCGCAAACCGCTCGGCGACCTCGAGCGCCGCCATCGGTTCGCCCGCCATGAGCATCGCCCGGGCGAGCTCGGACCCGAGCCGAACGTCGGCGACGTCCGCCGTCGAGTCCCCGAGCTCCGCCACGGCGTCGGCGATCGTCCGTACCGCCTCGGCGGGATGGCCCGAGTAGACGAGGCTGCGCCCGAGGCGCCAGTAGGCTCGCGCGAACGCCGGATGGTCGGGCGCCGGCTCCGACCGGACGAGGTCGAGAATCGTGCGCGCATACGCGACGGCCTCCTCCGGCGGCCGCGCTTCGATCGCCGCGTCGGCGGCATGCTCGAGGAGGCTGCGACGAGCGACCGGATCGGGCGCGAGCTCGGCCGCGCCCTCGTAGTAGCCGATCGCGCTCCCGGGCGCGTGGAGGGTTCGGGCTCGCTCGGCGGCCGCGACAAGCGCCCTGAGGGCCCGTTCGCCGAGCTCGGATCGCTCCCGGCCGTCGGACGCGGCCCGGTACGCGTCGAGATAGTGCGAGGCGACGACGCCGGCCAGCTCGTCGTCCTCCTGCTGCTCGTAGAGCCGCGCGGCGGCGAGGTGGCGCGCCAGCCGTTCCCGTCGCGACAGGCGGCCGTGGGCGACCTCGCGAAGGAGCCCCTGGACGAAGCGGTACTGGCCGCGCTCGGGCGAGCGCGGATCGTCGTCCAGGACGACCAGCTCCCGTCGTTCGAGCCCCTCGAGGATCCGCCGGACGTCGGCCTCGTCCCGGCCCCCGAGCGTCACGAGACCGTCGACGGTGAAGCTCTGGCCGAGGACGGCGGCATAGCCGAGCAGCTCGCGCTCGTCCGGCCGGAGTGCGTCGAGTCGGGCTCCGACGAGCCCGGCGAGGGTGTCGGGGATCGCCAGCGATGCCAGCGAGCCCGTCACCGCGTAGCCTGCGGCGGTCTCGGTCAGGACGCCGTGGTCGAGCAGCATCCGAACCGTCTCCACGGCGTAGAGGGGCACGCCTTCGGCACGGTCCCGGATCGCCCTCGCGGCGGACTGTGGCAGCCCCGGCACGAGCCCGGTGAGGAGTGTGTCCATGTCGGTCGGACCGAGTGGTCCGAGATCGAGGCTCGTGAAGCTGCGCTGGCCGGCACCCCATGTCGGGTGGCGGTCGAGGAGGTCGGGTCGGGCCAGGGTGACCACGAGAATCGGTCGGTTTCGCGCCTTGGCAACGAGCTCCTCAACGAAATCGAGGAGGCCGGCGTCGGCCCAGTGCAGCTCCTCGAACACGAGCACGGTCGTGCCTCGCTCCGAGACGCGTTCGAAGAGCGTCCGCCAGGCCGCGAACAGCTCCTCACCGCCACCGTCCGGCGCGGGCTCGAGCCCGAGCAGGACCGCGAGGCGTCGCTCGACCCAGCCCCGCTCCTCGGGGTCGGCCAGCCACTCATCGACTGCTGCGTGGAGCTTGTCGCGGGCGATGCCGACGTCATCGCTCTCGGCGATCCGGGCCCGGGCCCGGACCATCTCGCCGAGGGCCCAGAACGCGAGGCCCTCGCCGTAGGCCGGCGATCGGCCCTGATGCCAGTAGACGGGCTCCACGAGGCCGTCGAGGTACTTCTCGAGCTCCCATGCCAGCCGGCTCTTGCCGATCCCGGCGATCCCGGTGATCGACACCAGGCGCGGCCGCCGCTCGCGAGCCGTGGCGTGGAAGAGCTCCTTGAGCAGCCGCAGCTCGTCGTCGCGCCCGACGAACGGTGGCTCGGGACGGGCCGACCGGCCGCTGCCGCCGATCCCTGCGACGACCCTCGCGGCGAGCCATGCCGCGACGGGCGCGGCCTTGCCCTTGAGGGCCTGGGGGCCGGCCTCCTCGTAGGCGATCGCGGACTCCGTGGCCCGGACGGTCGCCTCGCCGACGAGGACCCGGCCGCCGGGCGCGACGGACTGGAGCCGCGATGCGGTGTTGACGAGGTCGCCGGCGACCATGCCCTCGCCCCGGGCACCGACCGCCACCGCGGCCTCGCCGGTCAGGACGCCGGCGCGAGCCTCGAGCCGCACGCCACCCGGGTCGACCTCGATCGCGCCGATCGCCTCGACGAGATCGAGCGCGGCGCGGACCGCCCGCTCTGCGTCGTCCTCGTGCGCGGTCGGCGTGCCCCACACCGCCATCACGGCATCGCCGATGAACTTCTCGACGACGCCGCCGTACCGCTCGATCACCTCGCGCGCCAGCTCGAAATAGCGGCCGAGCAGCTCGCGAACCGCTTCCGCGTCCCGATCGGCGGCCAGCCCCGTGAAGCCGACGAGATCGGCGAACAGGACCGAGACGAGCCGGCGTTCGGTCGGGCCGCGGTCCGACGCGATCGGTCCGGCGGTCGGGCTCGGGGGCCCGCCCTCGAGACCGTTGCCCGCGAGCGTCATCGCCGCCGAGTCGTCGGGGAGGGCGCTTCCGCACGTGCCACAGAAGCGGTCGCCGGGCTCGTTCGCCGCGCCGCACGTCGGACACGCGGCGGCCAGCGCCGAGCCGCACGCTCGGCAGAACCGCCGGCCGGCCCTGTTCTCCGTGCCGCACTGCGAGCAGATCACGTCGCCC
>DASXWX010000028.1:0-3143 GCA_036503395.1 Candidatus Limnocylindrales bacterium | reverse complement strand
TCTCGAAGGCGAAGAAGCGTCCGTCACGCTCGAACACGAACACGTCGCGGCCGGCCACCTGGACCATGACGCGCCGGCCGTCGGTGAAGTCTTCGGTGCGGCCGACACGAATCTCGGTCGCCAACTGGCTCACCTGCGCTGGGGTCTCCTCCGGGGCGCCGCGGCGGGCGCCGGCCCGTCGGACGGGCGTCGGGAATTGTAGTCTACGACCGACGCTTTGTAGCCAATTTCGGGGTATTCGTGGACAGCTGGTACGGGTCCGATCTGCTCGTCGAGCGCCTTTCGACGCTCGGCGTCCACCACATCGCGCTCAACCCCGGCGCCTCGATCCGCGGCCTCCACGATTCGCTCGTGAACCCGCCCGGGCGGGCGCCCGAGCTGATCCTCGCGCTCCACGAGGAGATCGCCGTCGCCATGGCGCACGGCTATGCGAAGGCCGGCGGCGGGACCATGGCGGTCGGCGTCCACGACACCGTCGGGCTGCTTCACGCGAGCATGGCCCTGTTCAATGCCTGGGCCGACCGGGCGGGGCTTCTCGCCTTCGTCGGCACGGGACCGCTCGACGCCGCCCACCGCCGGCCGTGGATCGACTGGATTCATACGGTGACGGACCAGGGCGCGCTCGTTCGCGACTTCACGGTCTGGAACGACCAGCCGACGAGTCCGGAGGCGCTCCTCCAGAGCCTCGACCGGGCCTGGGCCGCGTCGCATCGCGCGCCCGTCGGTCCCGCCCTGATCGGGCTCGACGTCGACGTCCAGGAGGCAGCGGCCGACCGTTCGGCCTTCGCCGACGCCCTCGAGCGGCTGCCGGCGGTGCCGAGCCGGATGGCCCCCGATCCCGCGATCGTCGAAGCGATCGCCGCGGACCTCCGCGCGGCCCGTGTCCCGGTATTCGTGACCGATCGGCCGCTGACCGGGGCCGCGTCGGCGCACCTCGTCGAGCTGGCCGAGCGAACGGGCGCCGGGCTCCACGAGCTCGGCGGCGGCATCTCCTTCCCCGTCGGTCACCCGAACGACGTGACCGAGGGATCCGCGAAGGCGATCGCGGCGGCAGATTTCCTCCTCCTCGTCGACGTCCGCGATCCGACGTGGGCGCTCGGAACGGTCGACCTCCACTCACGGCGGACGGAAACCGGCTGGCGAAACGCCAAGGCCGCGAGCGTCGGCCTGTCGGGGGCGGTCGATGCCGCCTGGATGGTGACCGAATCGGCCGGGCCGCCACGGACCGAGCTGACGGCCGACCCCGAGCTCGCGCTGGCCGCCCTGCTGGACGCGGTCGGTTCCGGCAGGCGCGAGCTGGCCGCTGAGCTGGGAGATGCGGCCGCCGCGCCGGGTCCGGCGCTGCCGAGCGAGACCCGCGACCGGCGCGGCATCCACCGCGGGCACGTGGGACGGGCGCTAGCCGAGGCGTTGTCCGGCCACGAGTTCACGGTCGCGAACGGCGTCCTCGGCAACTGGGCCCGGCGGACTCTCCGCTTCCAGCGCCCCGAGCAGTTCCTCGGACGGTCCTTCGCCGGGGGCCTCGGCTACGGCGCCGGCGCGTCGGTCGGGGCGGCGCTCGCGCTCCGAGGTTCGGGTCGTGTCGTCGTCGACCTCCAGGGCGACGGTGATTTCCTCTACACGCCCCAGGCGCTCTGGACGGCGGCCCACCACGACATCCCGCTGCTCTTCCTCGTCGATGCGAACCGAGCCTACTTCCAGGACGAGCGCCACCAGCGAGCGATGGCGACGAACCGCGGCCGGCCCGCCGAGCGCGTCGGCCTCGGGATCGCGATCGACGAGCCCGCGGTCGATCACGCGACGCTGGCGCGCTCGTTCGGGATCGCCGCAGAGGGACCGATCGAGGACTACGAGGATCTGCGCGCGGCGCTCGGACGGGCGGTCGCGCGGGTGCACGCCGGCGAGCCCGTGCTCCTCGACGTTCGGACCTCGCCCGCCTGACGCCTAGCGCAGGCGGGCGTTGATCGCCTTGACGCGGGTCATCGAGAGGACCTCCTCGAGGCCGTGCTCGAGGCCGACGCCCGAGTCGCCCCAGCCGCCGAAGGGCACGGCGGGGAAGCGGGTCTCGACGTCGTTGATCCAGACGTAGCCCGTCTCGATCGCGTTCGCGACGCGGAAGGCGCGGTCGATGTCGTTCGTCCAGACGGCAGCGGTCAGGCCGAACGGTCCGTCGTTGGCGAGGCCGACAGCCTCGTCCTCGGACTCGAACGTGAGCGAGGCCAGGACGGGCCCGAACACCTCTACGTCGGCGAGTTCGCTGCCAGGTGCGACGTCGGCGACGATCGTCGGCTCGACGAACGCGCCGCGGTCGAGACCGCCGGACGTGATCGCGTGGCCGCCGGTCACCACCCGTGACCCCTCGCCCGTGGCTCGGTCGACCATCGCCACCGACCGGTCTCGCGCGGCGAGCGTGATCATCGCCCCCATCTCGGTCGCGGGATCGGTCGGCAGCCCCACGCGGATGGCGCGGGCCAGCGCCGCGGCCCGCTCGAGGACGTCGTCGGCGATCGACCGATGGATGACCAGCCGGCTCGTCGCGCCGCAGCTCTGACCCTGGACGCGGGTGTAGTTCATGCCCCGGACGATCGCCTTCGCGACCTCGTCGCGATCGACGTCGGGGAAGACCACGATCGGGTTCTTGCCGCCGAGCTCGAAGGTGAACGCCTTCATCCGGCCGCTCGCGGCCGCTGCCGCCTGGATCTTGAGGGCCGTCGGGGTGCTGCCGGTGAACGTGATCCGCGGGATGCCGGGGTGGGCGGCGATCGCCGACCCGGTCGCGGGGCCGCCGACGACGACGTTGATGACGCCATCAGGCGCGATACCGGCCGTCAGCTCGGCGATCCGGAGCGGGCTCAGCGGCGCCAGCTCGGACGGCTTGATGATGACGCAGTTGCCCGCGACGAGCGCGGTCGCGATCCGGTTCGCCGTGAACATCGCCGGGTGGTTGAACGTCACCAGCCGGGCGACGACGCCCCACGGCTCGCGGACGGTGTAGTGGAGCCCCGGGAGCGGGAACGTCTCGCCCTTGATCTCGAGGGCGAGCCCGGCCGCCTCGTGCATCTGGTGGATGCCCTTGGTGATGTCGTTGCGCATCGCGACGAGGGGGTTGCCGGTGTCGAGCGCGTCGAGAGCGGCGATCTCCT
>DASXWX010000027.1:0-4046 GCA_036503395.1 Candidatus Limnocylindrales bacterium | reverse complement strand
CTCGGTCAGATGAAGTGTCGCCGGATCAGCGCGACGTTCGTGAAGATCCGGAACCCGAAGTTGATGAGCGCGACGAGATACAGGTCGAGGCTCAGTCGATCGCCGATGAACGTGAGGATCACGGCAACGATCGCGTTCGTGACAAACCCGCTGATGAAGATCCGGTTGTCGTAGACGCCGTCGAGCTCGGCGCGGACGGCCCCGAGCAGCGAGTCGAGCGCGGCGAGGATCGCCACCGCGGAATAGCGCGACAGCTCGAAGCTGACGTTGACGTTGAGGACGAGCCCGGCGAGGACGCCCACGAGCAGGCCCACGAGGGGGAGCAACACGTGTGACGGCTTCCTCACTCCGAACCGCGTCGCGGGCAAGGCTACCCGACCCGCGAGAGGCCGATCAACCCGCGGCGACCCGCTCATCGCGGCTCGTACGTCCCGTCGGTCTCGCTCGCGAGGAGGACGCGACCGATCTGGTCCTCGCGCCCGGCGAGGAGGCTCGCCAGCAGTCGGACCTGGCCGGGCACGATCGAGGGCGGCCGAAGCGTCGGCGTGTAGATCCCGAACACCGCCGTCCAGCCCGTCGGCACGGGCCTGACGACAAACCCGTCGGGGTCCTCGACGGCCACCCGAAGGCCGGTCGCCCCACTGCCGACGTCGGCGGGGCGGAGGGACCCGAGGCGGCGGGCGACGTCGAACTCGACCGCGTCGAGCACGGAGCCCACCGCGAGCTCCCCCGATGCCGAACGATCGTCCTCGATCGTCGGCAGCCCCTCGAGCGTCGCCCGGACGGCGGCGTCGGCGGGATCGGCCGGGAGATCGGCGAAGACCTCGCCGCGCTCGTCGACGAGAAGGCGTCGATCGCCGACGGCCCAGGCAAGGATCGGCCGCCGCTCGACGAGGTGGATCGCGACGCCACCGAGGAGGTCGACCGAGACGTCGGCCGAGGCGACGGTCGGCAGCTGCTCGAGGCGGCCCACGATCGCGGACGTCTCGAGCGTGAACGGGTTCGTGCTGTCGCCGACGCCGGCCGCCGTCCGGACCTGGGCGGCGGACGAGAGCGCGGCGCCGGTGACGTCGACGGTGCGGACCGCGAACGCGGTCGAGGTCGTGAGCCCCCAGCCGACGGCGACGGCCCCGAGCATGGCCAGGAGCGCACCCGCGCGGACGGGATTCAGGCCGGCCGACCGCCGTCGGATCGCCGGACCGCGGCGGGCCTGGCCGCCGGCCCGTGCCCGTCCGACCGTCCGGACGGCCGGCCGGCCTCTCACCGCGGCAGCTCCGCGGGCCGAAGCCGCCGCCGCGACCGGGCCGCATGGCGCTCGAGCGCCAGCTCGATGACGCGCAGACAGACCGCCGTGAAGTCGAGGTTCGCCTCGGCCGGCAGCGTCGGAAACAGGCTGATCGGGGTGAACCCGGGGATCGTGTTGATCTCGGAGATGTAGACGGCGTCCGGCCCGAGCAGGAAGTCGACCCGGGCGAAGCCCTCGGCTCCGATCGCCCGATAGGCGTCCCGCGCGTGCTTGCGGACCTGCTCGCGCAGGAGCCGTGGCAGCTCGGCGCTCAACGTCGTCTCGGACAGGCCGGGCGTGTACTTCGCCTCGTAGTCGTAGAACTCGTGGCCGGACAGGATCTCGCCCGGCCCGAACAGCTCGATCGCCGCGGGGTCGTTGCCGATCACCGCCACTTCGAGCTCGCGGGCCTCGGCCACGTACCGCTCGACGAGGACGAGCGTGTCGAACGAGAGGCCGTGCTCGATGGCCGCCGGTCGCTCGGCGGGCGTGTGCGCGAGCGTCATCCCGACCGAGCTGCCGAGGCGGGCCGGCTTGATCATCAGGCGCTCGTCGCCGGTCGCCTGCGCGAACGCCTCGAGCTCGGTGAGGACGCCGGCGCGATCGCGAGCCCACCGGTCCGACCCGATCTCACGCCAGTCGACGACCGGCAGGCCGAGGCCGCGGCAGAGCCGCTTGAAGATGGCCTTGTCCATTCCGAGCGCCGAGGCGAGAACGCCGGCGCCGGTGTACGCCAGCCCGATCGACTCGATGAGCGCCTGGACCGTGCCGTCCTCGCCCCAGGGGCCGTGGAAGGCGAGGAAGACGATCGGCGCCGGCTCGGCGGCCGCGAGCCGGTCGAGGGCGGCGCCGACGCTGAGCGGCCCGTGCGCGTCGAGGGCGGTCGGGTCGTCGTAGGCGGCCGGGGTGAGGTCGCCCCGGCGGTGCCCCTCGGGCAGCCACCACCAGCGCCCGTCGAGGTCGACGATGACACGACTGACGGCGACGCCGGCGACCTCGAGCGCCTCGGCGATCGCCTCGCCGGACACGACTGAGACGTCGTGCTCTGCCGACGGTCCGCCGAAGAGGACGGCGACGGGCGCCTCCGGCAGCGGCGGTGCGGCGCGAGGCCGCCCGTCGGTCACGCCGGCTGCCCCGGCCCATCGGGCGCCCAGTCGCCGAGGAAGACGATCTCGAGCTCGAGGCGGACGCCGAACCGGCGCTCGACCTCGGCCCGGGCGTGCTCGGCGACCGCGCGCACGTCGGCCGCGGTCCCCTTCTGGTCGTTGACGATGAAGTTGGCGTGCTTCTCGCTCACCGCGGCGCCCCCGATCCGGAACCCCTTGAGGCCCGCCTCGTCGACGAGCCGGCCGGCCGAATCCCCGGCCGGGTTGCGGAAGACACTCCCCGCCGAGGGGAGGCCGAGTGGCTGGTGGGCCCGCCGCCAGGCCCGGATCTCGTCGAGGCGGGCCCGGATCACCGCCGGGTCCGCGGGCGCGAGTCGGAACGTCGCGCCGAGCACGAGCTCCGGCGAATCCCTGGTCACGCCGTCTGCGGCGGGCGGCTGCTTGAGCCGGCTCTCACGATAGCCGAGGCCGAGGTCGGCGGCCGGCACGGTCGTCTCGGAGCCGTCGGCGAGGAGGAGGGTCGCCGATTCGACGACACCCGCGACGTCGCTGTCGTGCGCGCCGGCGTTCGCCCAGACGGCGCCGCCGACGGTGCCGGGGATGGCGAGGCCGAATTCGAGCCCCGAGAGGCCGGCCGCCTGCGTCTCGGTCGCCGCGCGGGCCATGGGCACCCCGGCCTCCGCGGCGTAGCGGTCGCCCTCGACGCGACTGCCCTCGGCCCGGGTGTGGATGACGAGACCGCGGATCCCGGCGTCGGCGATGATCACGTTGCTGCCGCGCCCGAGCAGTGTGTGGGGGATGCCGCGCGACCGGGCGAACCGGATGAGCGCCCGCAGCTCGAAGCCGTTGTGGGCGACGCAGTAGAGGTCGGCGGGGCCGCCGACCCGCATCGTCGTGAACCGCGCGAGCGGCTCGTCGCGCGAGGTCTTGACCCCGATCCGGCGCTGGATCGCCGTCCCGATCGCCTCGGCGTCGAACGGCGGCCGGGCCCCACTCGACGGCGCCCCTCCGGCGTCCATCAGGCCGCCGACCGCGCGATCCGGTCGATCTCGTCGCCGCTCGGGAGCGGTCGGCGGGCCGCGGCCGCGAGGACGAGCCTCGCGACGGCGTCCGCCGCTCCCGGTCGGGCCAGCGAGCGGGCCGCGGCCGACATCCGGGCGTGCACCGCGGGATCGTCGAGGATCGTCGCTGCCTCGAGAAGAGCGGCGGCGCCGAAGTCCTCGTCCTCGACGAGACGGGCGGCGCCGGCGGCGGCCATCACCTCGGCGTTCGCCCGCTGGTGGCCGGCGGCATGGGGATACGGGACCACGACGATCGGCCGCCCGAGCGCGGCCACCTCCGCGAGCGTCGAGCTGCCGGCCCGACCGACGACGAGATCGGCCGCGGCGAGCGTCGGCAGCATCTCGTCGCGCAGGAACGGGAAGGGGTGATAGCGAGGGCGGAGTCCCGGCGGCAGGTCGTCGCGGTCGGCGAGGGCCCGGCGATAGCCCTCGTCGCCGGCAACGTGGACGACGTGAACGCGCTCGACGAGACGGCCGATCGCCCCCGACACGGCCTCGTTGAAGCGGCGCACGGCCTGCGACCCACCGAACACCAGCAGAATCCGCTCGCCCGGTCCGATCCCGAGCCGTTCGCGGGCGGCCGTCGGATCGATC
>DASXWX010000026.1:0-3745 GCA_036503395.1 Candidatus Limnocylindrales bacterium | reverse complement strand
CGGCGGCCTACGCCGCCGCGGCCGGGCTCGAGTGCGTGGTCGTCCTGCCGAAGGGGCGGATCGCCGCCGGCAAGCTCCTCCAGGCGCTGGTCGCCGGCGCGCGGGTGGTGGCGGTCGATGGCAACTTCGATGCCGCGTTGCGGATCGTGCGCGAGCTCGCCGACCGGAACGACCCGCCGATCACCCTCGTGAACAGCGTCAACCCGATGCGGCTCGAGGGCCAGAAGACAGGTGCCTTCGAGGTCTGCGACGACCTCGGTGGGCCCCCGGACGTTCTTGCAATCCCCGTCGGCAATGCCGGGAACATCAGTGCCTACTGGATGGGCTTCGAGGCCTACCGCGACGCCGGGCTCATGGGGCGCTCACCGGCCATGTGGGGCTTCCAGGCCGAGGGAGCGGCACCAATCGTCCGGGGGGCGCCGGTCGAGTCGCCCGAAACGATCGCGACGGCGATCCGGATCGGCAATCCAGCCTCGTGGGAGAAGGCCATTCTCGCGAGAGACGCCTCGGGCGGCCGGATCGAGGCCGTGTCGGACGACGAGATTCTCGTCGCGTACCGCGACATCGCCCGGCTCGAGGGGATCTTCTGCGAACCGTCCTCGGCAGCGGGGGTCGCCGGCGTTCGGAAGGTCGCGGCCGCCGGTGGCGTGCCACCGGACTCCGTCGTCGTCTGCGTGCTCACGGGGAACGGCCTGAAGGATCCCGACACGGCGGCCGCGAGCGCGGTCGGAATCGTCGAGGCCGCTGCCACCGTCGACGCGGTCCGCCACGCGCTCGACTGGTAGGACGACAGGGAGTGAGGCGCGGATGATCCACTGGCTCGCCGACATGGACGGACGCCGAGTCACCGTCGAGGTGCCGGCGTCGTCCGCGAACCTCGGCGCCGGTTTCGACTGCCTCGCGGTCGCCCTGGGGCTCGTCAACCGGATCTCGCTCGAGGTTCGCGGCTGGAGCCGGGGTGAGATCGAGCTGACCGTGGACGGCGAGGGGGTCGGCGAGCTGAGCCAGGACCGGACGAACCGGTTCGTGGCCGGCGTCGAGACCGCGCTCCGCGCGGCCCACGGCGACGTCCCCGACGGGGTCGGCTGGCGGGTCGAGATGCGCAACGAGATCCCGCTCGCGCGCGGCCTCGGTTCGTCGGCGGCGGCCACGGTCGCCGGGCTCGTCGCCGGCAACGCCCTCGTCGGCGAGCGTCTCACGAACGCCGACCTGCTCCGCCTCGGGACCGGGCTCGAGGGTCATCCCGACAACGTCGCCGCCGCGCTCCTCGGCGGCTTCGTCGTCTCCGCCGACCTCGAGGAGGGGATCGAAGCGGTCCGTTTCGATGCCCCGCGCGACCTCCGCGCGGTCCTGTTCGTCCCGCAGCGGCGCCTCGCGACCGACGAGATGCGCGAGGTCCTCCCGGCTGAGGTCCCGCGCGCCGACGCGGTCGCGAACCTCGGCCGGGTCGCGCTCGGCGTCGCGGGCATCGCGACCGGCCGCTACGAGCTCCTTCGCGCGCTGTCCGTCGATCGGCTCCACGAGCCGTATCGCGCGGCTCCGTATCCCGAGCTGCCGCGGCTCGTTGGCGCGGCCCGGGAGGGCGGTGCGATCGCGGCCTCGCTGTCGGGCGCAGGCTCGACCGTCATCGCGTTCTCCGATTCGGTCGCCTCGATCGCGCGCATCGAGGCGTCGCTGACGGCGGCCGCCGCAGACGCGGACATCGGCGGCGACCTGCTCGTCGTCTCGCCTCGCAACGCCGGCGCGACCGTCACTTCGAACGTCTGAGGAGAACGGCGATGGACGTCTTCGTTCGCGACATCGGCGGGTCGATCACGAGCGCCGCGTCAGGCGCGTTCGCGGCCGTCGGCGGCGCGCTGCGGGGTGCGGTGAACGAGGTGCTCACGGTCGTCCCGGCGCCGCTCGCCGCGACGGCGGGCGCCGTGATCCTGATCGCGATCGCCTGGCGCTTCGCGAAGTAGGCTGGCGGTCTCTATTCCTCGCCCGCCGCGTTGCGGTCGGCGTCGTCCGCCCGGCGTTCGCCTCCCTGCACAGGCGGCGTCCAGGCTCGGTCGGCGTAGCGGAGCTGGCGTTGTCGGAGATCGTCGAGGCGCGATTGCTCGCCGCGCAGGAGCTCGAGGTCGCGCGCCCGCTCGTCCGCCTCGATCTCGCCGGGCGTCGGGTCCCGCTCGTCGCGAGGCTCTCCCCCGGCGGGTCCACCGAGCCACCGCCGGATGAAGCTCACGCGGCGGCCGGGGCCTTCGTGTGCGACCGGATGAACTGGAGCGTTTCGGTCCAGGCGCGGTCGGCAGCCTCGGCGAACTCCGCGGCCTTGCGGTCGAAGAAGCTGTGTGGCGCCTCGGGCTCGACGACGATGCGGTGCTCGACGCCGGCCCCGCTGAGCGCTCGCTCGAAGGCCTGGCGCATCTCCTCGGGGATCCCCTTGTCGGCCCCGCCGAAGATCGCCAGGAGCGGGCACTCGAAGTCCTTCACAGCCTCGATCGGGACCGGCGCATCGGTTCGATACGGGGCGCCCGGCACACCGTAGAAGCCGATGACGCCCGCGAGGCCGAGCCCGAGCGTCGCCGCGTCGTAGCTCATCCGGCCGCCGTAGCAGAACCCGATCGTGAAAATGCTTGCCGCCCGACCGTCCGCTCGAAGCGCCTCGACGCCGGCGCGGATGTCGGCCGAGATCGACGCCCACTGGGTCTGGTTCACGTGCGGCATGTGCTCGAAGCCCTCGCCGCGATCGTCGTTCGGGGCGGTCCGGCTGAACCAGTCGATCGCGACGGCGTCCACGGCATGCTCGGCGAACCGGAGGGCTAGCTCCTCGTAGTAGGGATGGAGCCCGCGAACGTCGGGCAGGATCACGATCCCCGCGCCGGAGGGCGCCGTCGCCCGCGCATGGAACGCGCGAAGGTTCGCACCATCGGACGCCGTGAGGTGAATCTCACGCGAGTCGAGCGCGCCGCCGGCGATGGGGGCAATCGGCGGATGGGAATCGAGATCGAAGCACATGCGGCAGAGCACCTCCTGGCACGCATTCTCGCGCGCCTCCGGCGATCGGGCCTCGGCGATGGCGACCTCGGGGGTCGGCCCGGTCGCGGACGTTAGAATCGGCGGATGCCCAGCCAGCTCGTCGTGCAGAAGTATGGGGGCAGCTCGGTCGCGGACGCGGATCGGATCCGCCGCGTGGCCGGCCGCATCGCCGACGAGCGGGCCGACCACAACGACCTCGTCGTCGTGGTCTCGGCGATGGGCGACACGACGGACGAGCTCCTGGCGCTCGCCGCGGCCATCACCGACGATCCGGATCCGCGCGAGCTCGACATGCTGCTCGCGACCGGCGAGCACCAGGCGGCGACGCTCGTGAGCATGGCCCTCCACGCGCTGGGGGTGCCGGCAATCGCCCTCAGCGGGCCGCAGGCCGGGATCACGACCGACGGTCGCTACGGCCACGCCCGAATCGCGGCGATCGAGCCGGAGCGGGTCCGGCGCGAGCTCGACAGCGGCAAGGTCGTGATCGTGGCCGGTTTCCAGGGCCGAAGCGCCGGCGAGGAGGGCGACCGACCGACCGCCGACGAGATCACCACCCTCGGCCGTGGCGGCTCCGACACGACCGCGGTCGCCCTCGCGGCGCGGCTCGGGGCCGACCGGTGCCAGATCTTCACGGATGTCCCCGGCATCTTCACCGCCGACCCCCGCCTCGAGCCCCGCGCCCGCCAGCTGTCGCGCGTCGGGTACGAGGAGATGCTCGAGCTGGCCC
>DASXWX010000025.1:0-1695 GCA_036503395.1 Candidatus Limnocylindrales bacterium | reverse complement strand
CTCGCCGAGGCCGGCGTCGTGGATGCCGGGGGCCAGGGCCTCTATCGCCTGCTCGAGGGTGCTGCCGGCCACGATCCGTCCGAGGCCGAGGCGCCGGCGCAGGGCGTGGCGGCGGTGGCCGGCCCGCAGCTCGACGGCCGGACGGAGGTCGTCGGCGCGCCGGCTGGGGCGGACCGTGACGGGCAGTTCGGCTACGAGACCCTCTTCGTCATCGAGGCCCCCGACGATCAGCCGCTCGACGTTCGCGCCATTCGCTCCCGCCTCGAGACCCTCGGCGAATCCGTGCTCGTCGCCGGCGACGAGCGCCGGGCCAAGGTCCACGTCCACGGCGAGCGCCCCGACGCCGTGATCGCGTTCGGGTTGTCACTCGGCGTCCTGCGCAACATCTCGATCGAGAACCTCGACGCACAGGCCGCGGAGGTTCGCGAGTCCCGCGAGGCCGCGCTCGCGGGCGACCTCCACCCCGCGGGCGAGCCGGGCGTCGATGGCGCGGCGACGGGCGAGGAGGTCCTCGAGACCGCCCATCCGGCCGTCGTCGCGATCGTGCCCGGGGAGGGCCTCGCCCGCGTCTTCCGCGCCCTCGGCGTGGACCTGATCATCGGCGGGGGACAGGCAGCGAACCCGAGCATCGGCGAGCTGCTGCGCGTCGCTCGGCTGGCCCGTTCGCGTGACGTGCTCGTCCTGCCGAACAACAAGAACGTGCGGATGGCGGCCGAGCAGGCGGCGGCCCATTGCCGAGACCGGCGGATCCTGGTGATCCCGACGCGGAACCCGGTCGAAGGCGTCGCCGCCCTCCTCGCCCTCGACCCGACCGCCGACGGGGCGACCAACGCCGCCCCCATGACCGCGGCGGCGCGATCGGTCGCGTCGCTCCAGGTGACCGAGGCCGTCCGCGACGCGACCGTCGATGGCCACCGGGTCCGAACGGGCGACACGATCGTCCTCGACCCCGACGAGGGGCTCGTCGCGGGAGGCCCGGATCGGCTCGGGGCGATCGTGGAAGCCGTCGCGACACTCCCCTCCGACGCCGAGCTCGTGACGCTCTACACCGGCGCCGACGCCACGGTCGAGGAGACGTCGACCCTCGCCGAACGCCTCCGGGCGATCCGGCCCGAGAGCGAGATCGAGATCGTGGAGGGCGGCCAGCCGCACTACCGCTACCTGATCTCGGCCGAGTGACGGCCCGAGCGGCGGCCGCACCACCGCCGCGCTCGCCGGCCGAGCTGCTCGACGCCGGGCTGGCCACGAGCGGCCTGTCGGGCGGATCGGTGCTCGCTCGCGCGGGTCGTCGCCTCGGGTTCACGACCGTCCGCGAGCTGCTCTTCCACCTTCCGCGGCGCTACGACGACCTGCGCGAGATGCGGCTGCTCGGCGACCTCGTCTGGGTCGCGGATGGCACGCCCGTCAGCGCCCGCGCGCGCGTCGCCGACGTCCGGGTCGAGCCGGGCTTCCGCCGCCGGGTCCAGCGGACGATCGCCAGGCTCGAGGACGACACCGGCTCGATCGACGCGACATGGTTCGGCCGGCGCTACATCGAGCGCAGGCTGCATCCGGGCGATCGTGTCGTCGTGAGCGGGAAGCTGAAGCATTTCGGCCGCAAGCTGACGCTCGACAATCCGGAGTTCCAGCCAGACACCGAGGCGACGTCGCTCCTCCACGTCGGCCGGATCGTGCCGGTCTACCGGCTCACCTCCG
>DASXWX010000024.1:0-13879 GCA_036503395.1 Candidatus Limnocylindrales bacterium | reverse complement strand
TGCCACGCCGCGTCATCGACGCCGTCGTCGCCTATTACGAGACGTCGAACGCGAACGACGGCGGCGCGTTCGAGACGAGCGAGCGGAGCGTCGCCATCGTCGACGACGCCCATGCCGCCGTCGCCGACCTGCTCGGCGCGGCGTCGCCGGACGAGATCAAGTTCGGGGCGAACATGACCTCGCTGACGTTCCACGTCAGCCGCTCGATCACGGCGACGTTCTCGCCCGGCGACGAGATCGTCGTCACCACCCTCGACCACGAGGCGAACGTCTCGCCGTGGCTCGCCGCGGCCGCCGATCGGGATCTTCTGGTTCGGACCGTCGACATCCGGCCGGAGGACGTGACGCTCGACCTCGACTCGTTCGAGGCCGTGCTCGGACCTCGAACCCGCCTCGTCGCCATCGGCTATGCGTCCAACGCTGTCGGCACGATCAACCCGGTCCGGGAGATGGTCGAACGCGCCCACGCCGTGGGCGCCCGGACGTACGTGGATGCGGTCCACTACGCTCCGCACGGCCCGATCGACGTGGCCGCGATCGGCACGGACTTCCTCGTCACATCCGCGTACAAGTGGTTCGGGCCGCACCTCGGGGCGCTCTACGGGCGACGCGACGTGCTCGACGCACTGCCCGCGTACAAGGTCCGCCCCGCGCATGATCGGTTCGAGACCGGGACCCAGAACTTCGAAGGGATCGCCGGAGCCGGCGGCGCGATCGAGTACCTGCGCACGATCGGTCGCGCGGTCGGCGCGGGCGCCGGGCGGCGTGCGGAGCTCGTGGCCGCGATGGAGGCGATCCGCGCCTACGAGCGCCGCCTTGCCGAGCGCCTCACCCTCGGCCTCGCCGCGATCCCGGGTGTCCGGACGTACGGCATCACCGACCCGGAGCGGTTCGGCGAGCGAACACCGACGTTCGCGGTGACGATCGAAGGCGTCCATCCTCGCGCGGCCGCGGCCGAGCTCGGCCGCCAGGGCATCGCCGCCTGGGACGGCGACTTCTACGCCCAGGCGCTCATCGAACGGCTCGGGCTGTTCGAAAGCGGTGGCGTTCTCAGGCTCGGCATCGTGCACTACACGACGGCCGGCGAGGTCGACCGGCTCCTGGAGGCGCTCGATGGGATCGCCGCCGCGGGACGACGCGATCGTCTCGTCGCCGCCGGCCACGCTCGCTGACTCCCGATTGGTCGTGACCTCCGATCTCGTCGAGGGCGCCGCCACGCGGGCGGCGGCGAGGGCCGAGCGCCGGATCGTCATCCACCTCGTCCCGCACACCCACTGGGATCGCGAGTGGTACCTGCCGTGGCAGCGCTTCCGGATGCGGCTCGTCGATCTCGTGGACGGCCTGCTGGACGAGATGGCGTCCGACGAGCGGGTCCGGTTCACGCTCGACGGCCAGACGGCAACGGTCGACGACTACCTCGAGATCCGGCCCGAGCGCGAGCCGGACGTCCGCCAGCTCGTCGCCGACGGGCGGCTGGCGGTGGGTCCGTGGCGGATCCTCATGGACGAGTTCCTCGTCTCGGGCGAGACGATCGTGCGGAACCTTCAGATGGGCCTGACCCGCGCGACGGAGCTCGGGCGGGCGATGACGATCGGCTACCTGCCAGACATGTTCGGCCACGTCGCCCAGATGCCCCAGATTCTTCGCGCTGCCGGGATCGGCGACGCGGTCGTGTGGAGAGGCGTCCCGAGCGCGATCGACGAGCATGCCTTCACATGGACCAGTCCCGACGGCTCCTCCGTCCGCTGCGAATACCTCCTCGGCGGCTACGGCAACGGTCGCGAGGTCCTGGCGGTCGCGGATCGCGTCGGGCCCAGGCTCGAGTCGTTCGTGGCGCTCCAGGCCCCCTCGGCCGACGGCCAGCTGTTGGCGATGTACGGCGAGGACCACTCCGTCCCGCGGCCCGGGTACGCGGACCTCGTTGCCGCGTTCAACGAGAGCCAGGACCGCTTCGAGATCCGGATCGAGACGCTGCCAGAGGCCCTCGACGCCATCTCGGCCCGCTCGGCGCCGTCCCTCGCCTGGACCGGCGAGCTCCGCTCGGCGGCGCGGGCGAACATCCTCATGGGCGTGACTTCGCACCGGGTCGAGGTCAAGCAGGCCGCCGGCCGGGTCGAGCGGCTCCTCGAGCGGACGGTCGAGCCGCTCTGGGCCCTCCACGGTGACCGCTGGCCCGGTTCGTTCCTCGATCAGGCCTGGTCGCGGGTCGTCCAGAACTCGGCCCACGACTCGATCTGTGCCTGCTCGTCGGAGGCCACGGTCGCCCAGGTCCTCCTCCGGTACGCCGAGGCGGAGCAGGTCGGGTCGGGCCTGATCGACCGTCTGCTCGCCGACCTCGCCCGTGACGTGCCGCGAGATGCCTTCGTCGTGGTGAACCCGACACCCGCCGAGCGGGCCGACCTCGTCGAGCTCGACGCGCCGGCCACGGGCCTGTCGATCCTCGTCGACTCCGGGGACCGACCGGTCCCGACCCAGGAGGACGCGGTCCGGCCGACGCAGGTCTTCGAGGTCGACGTCGCCGCCAGCGAGGTCGTGCCGTTCCTCCGGCGACGGCTCCACGGCCGCGAGCTGTTCGGCTACCAGGTCTGCGGCTGCGGCATCGCGACCCAGGCTCCGGACGCAGGACCGACTCCTGTCCGGACGCTCACCGTCGACGTGGACATCGTCGGCGACCCCGACGAGCTCGACGTGGACGCGCTGCTCGACCGCATCGCGGCGGAGGTCGGCCGCTCCGGCACGGACAGCTGGCGCATCGTGGTCACCGCTCGACCGCGCCGCCGCCTGCTCGCCCGAGCGACGATTCCCCCGCTCGGAACAGCGGTCCTCCGGCTCAGGAGCGGCAATCCCGGGCCGAGCCGGGTCGGGTCGGACCTCCCCCACCCCGTCGTCGTCGGGGCGCGCGAGCTGTCGAACGGGCTCGTCCGGGTGGTCGTGGCCGACGACGGCACGTTCGGGCTCACCGCGAACGATCGGGACTTGCCGGGGGTCGGCCGGATCGTCGACGGCGGCGATGCCGGCGACAGCTACAACTACGCTCCCCCCGCGGCGGATCGGATCGTGGAGGTGCCTCGGGAGGTCCGGGTCGAGCCGGGGCGCAGCGGGCCCCTCGTGGGAGAGCTGCGGATCCGTCGCGTGTACGACTGGCCGGCGGGGCTGCTGGCGGACGCCTCCGGCCGGACAACCGAGACCATCGGGACCGCAGTGGACACGCTTGTCGAGCTGCGCGCCGGGGAGCCGTTCGTTCGCGTCGCCGTCGCGGCCGACAATCGAAGCCTCGATCATCGCGTCCGCTTCCACCTGCCGATCCCCGGCGGCGCCGATCGATCGCTGGCCGAGGGTCAGTTCGCCGTCGTCGAGCGCGGCCTCGTGATGGAGGGCGGTCACGGCGAGGTGCCGCTGCCCACGCGCCCTGCCCATGGCTTCGTCGCGGCCGGCGAGATCGCCGTCCTGCTCGAGCACGTGACGGAGTACGAGCTGCTCCTGCCGCGGGGCGCCGAACGGGCGAGCGAGATGGCGCTCACGCTGGTTCGTGCCACCGGGCTCATCAGCCGGAACGAGAACGCGTATCGCGAGGAGCCGGCGGGGCCCGTGATCGCGGCGCCGACGGGCGAGGCGCAGGGGCACCGCCGCGTCGCGTTCGCACTCCTTCCGCTGGCCCGGGGCGCGGCCGCATCCCTCGCCTCGATTCATGAGGCGGCCGAGCGCTACCGGCACGAGCTTCGGACCGCCCCCGGCAGCCGGCCCGGCGGAGAGAGTGCGGCGTCAGCGCCCGGGGGGCCCGGCCTGGCGATCGACGGAGACAGCGTCGTCCTGTCGTCCCTTCGCCGGCGAAGCGACGCACCCGGCCGCGTCCTCGAGCTCCGGGTCGTTCACGAGGCCGGCGGAGACGTCCTCGCGCGAATCGCCGGGTCCTTCGACGCCTGGCGGCCCGTCGACGTGCTCGGTCGGCTCGAGGGCGGGAACGGCGCCGGAGTGGACGCCTGGGCAAGCGCTCCCGGCCGGCTCGACCTGTTCCTTCGCGGCTGGGAGATCCGGACGATCCAGCTCCGGGCTACGACAGACCCCGCCTAGGGCGCGACCGGCGGCGGGCCCGTCCCGTCGAGGCGGACGCGGACCCACGCGACGCCGAGCAGGAGCGCCTGGAACGTCGTCGCCAGCCAGACCATGAGCGAGAAGATCGCGGCGAGGGAGCCGTAGACGGCCGCGACCCCGATCAGCCGCGGCGCCACGAACGCGAAGACCTGGGTGAACGCCGCGAGCAGGACGCCGACGACGAGCGCAGGCAGCCACAGCGCCCGGATCGGGATGTGTCGATCGGGCACGAGCCGGTAGACGATGCCGACGCCGACGACGAAGACGACCGCGGCGATGGCAGGGGCGGCCAGGCGCCAAAGGCCGCGGACGTCGAGCGGGATCGGGACGCCGAAGGGTGCCTCGTCAACGAGGGCCGAGGCGATGCCCGTGAGCGCAACGCCCCCCAGGAACACGACCGTGAGGAAGACGACCGCGAGCAGGCCGCGAACGATCCGGGCGACGAGCCCGCGGGCCGGCGCGTTGCGGAAGATCCGGGCGAAGGCGTCGTCGAGCGACCCATAGAAGCGGCTCGCGCCCCAGGCCAGTCCGGCCAACCCGAGGGCCGACACGGGGACGGCGCCGGCGCTCACCTGGGCCAGTGTCTGGTCCGCGATCGATCCGAGCGGCGGAAAGGCGCTCGCGATCGCATCGACGGCCGCCTGCTGCCGAGCCGGGTCGGTGACCAGTACGCCCAGGAGGCCGGTCACGAGCAGGAGACCGGGCAGCAGGGCGAAGAGAGCGGCATAGGCGAGGCCGCCCGCGAGGAGGCCGCCGCCCGCGTCGTTGAATGCGTCGAGGACGCGACGGGCTGTGTCGATCGGCGGCAACGCCAGCGCGCGCGACGCGAGGCCGCGGACCCGGGCGATGAGGGCCGACCGCGTCGACCCGTCGTCGCCCACCGTCACCCCCCGGCGCTGGCGGTCTTCGGCGAGTCGCTGCCGCCGCTTCCCGAGGAGCCGGCGGCCGCGGAGTCCTTCTTCTCCTTGGTCCCCTCGCCGCCTGAACCGGCGTCGCCGCCCTTCGACGACGATTCGCCGTCGCGGGCGCCAGACGGCCTCGAGGACCGTTCCTTCTTCGCCCAGCCGGAGCCCTTGAACACGATCGCCGGCGGCGCGAACGCCTTCCGCAGTGTGTCTCGCGCGCCGCACGAGGGGCACGTCTCGGGCGGCCCGCCGTGGATCGAGTGGATGATCTCGAGACGGTTCCCGCACGACGAGCAGCGGTACTCGTAGGTTGGCATCGGTGCTGGTCAGCTCCCCGCGTGAGCCGTGGTGCTCACCCGCGGAGCAGGCGCATGCCGCACTTCGGGCAGTAGAAGGCGCGCTCGTGGGCGGACGCGAACCCACAGTGGGCGCAGACGAGGCCGCCGCGTCCGGCGGCGGGCACGGGCCGTTCGAGTGGCGTCAGCCCGATCGCGTTCTGGTTCGCGAGGACGTTCGTGAGGAGCCCGCCGAGGAGGCGCTGCCCGATCCGGTCCGTGTCGCCCCGCACGCCGCGCCCGCCCCAGCCGACGACGGCCCGGACGACCATGTCGCCCGTCGCCTCGTCCCAGTGCGAAGCGACGCCACCGACGACGGCGTTGTATTCGGGGTAGCCCGACGTGTCGATCTCACCGTCGAGGAGGGCTGAGCAGAACGTGTCGAAGGCGAGGTCGATCGCGTCGATCGACTCGAGCACGACCAGCGCGTGCCGCGTGATCGGCGAGTGGACGTGGTGGGCGTTCAGCCACTGCATCGCCTCGGACGGGTGGCTGATGACGGGGGTCGCCTGGCTGAACTCGATCGGCAGTGGGTCGACCACCTCGATCTCGCTCTTCGCGAGGCCGGCGAGCATCGACGGCAGCTCCGCCATCGCCTGCGGTCCGGCCTTCATTCGCACGGCCTCGCTGCTCTTGCCGGCGTAGTACAGCTTGAGCTGGTAGTCCTGGGCGACGATCTCCTCGGGCAGCGCGACGGAGGCGGTCGGCGGCGGCGGCGCGGCGGTCGCCTGCTCGTCGCTCCCCGGGCGGCGGCGGAGGAAATCGAGCGGCACGGTACGAGGTCTCCAGGTGGGACGGGTCGTCGAGGCGGTCGCATCGTACCAGCGCCGACCGACGGCTCGTCGACAGTACGATCGCCGCGGCCCCTATCCTCGGCGCGTGACGGAGCGCGTCCGCGTTGGCGTGATCGGCCTCGGCACCGTGGCCCAGGCCTGTCACCTGCCGCTCCTCGACCGCCTCGGGGACCGGTTCGAGCTGGCCGCGTTGGCCGACCTGTCGCCCACGCTCCGGCGTCGGCTGGCATCGCGCTACCGGGTGCCCGAGGACAGTCAATTCGCCTCGGCCGACCAGCTCCTCGAAGGGGCCGGGGTCGACGCCGTCCTCGTCCTGACACCGGGCTCGCATGCCACCATCTGCCGGGCGGCCCTCGAGCGTGGGCTGCCCGTGTTCGTCGAGAAGCCACTGGCCTACACGCTGGCCGAGATCGACGAGCTGGCGACGACGGCTGCGCGCCACCGCGGCCGGTTGGAGCTCGGCTACATGAAGCTGTATGACCCGGCGGTCGTGCGCGTCGGGGCGGCCGCGGCTGCGCGCCGAGACGCCGGCGTGCCGCTCCGCTCGATCGAGGTCACCGTCCTCCATCCGCCGGGCGAGCCGCAGCTCGAGCACGCCAGGATCGTTCGGTCGTCCGACGCCCCGGCCGACGCGTTGCGCGCGCTGGCCGCCGAGACCGAACGCCTGCGACTGACGGCGCTGGGTGACGGCCCCGAATGGCTCGGCCGGCTCTACACCGACGTCCTCCTCGGCAGCGTCGTCCACGAGCTCGCCCTCGTCCGTGCGTTTGCCGGCGACCCGGTATCGATCGACGGCGCGGACGCCTGGACCGCCGGGACGTGGCCGCCGTCGGTCGCCGTCGAGGGCCGGCTGTCGGGTGGCGCGAGGATGTCGGTCCGCTGGCACTACCTGCCCGGCTACCCGGCCTACCGGGAGGGCGTTCGGCTCATCTGGGAGGACGGCTCCGCCGAGCTCGAGTTCCCGGCTCCGTACCTCCTCAACGCACCGACCGCGATCCGGATCGTCGAGCGCGACGCGACCAGCCGGCGCGACACGGCGTTCACCTCGTACGCGGAGGCCTTCGAGGAAGAACTGATTGCGTTCCACGGTCTGATCGTCGACGGCACAACGCCCGCTGCCGGCATCGCCGACGGGCGGGCCGACGCCGTTACCTGCCAGCGCATCGTCCGGCGTCTCGCCGAGAGTCTGGGCCTGACGATCGGCGGAGAGGCCGGCGCGGTTCCGCCGGCCGAGGCGGATGCGGACGCGACCGCCCCGCTCGGCGCGGTCGCGCTTCAGTCGAGCTGGGCCACGAGGCCCTCGTAGCGCCGGAGCCGCATCCGGCGGTCGCCGCCGATCCGTTCGCCGTCTCGCTCGCCGATTCCGGTCGTCGACAGCCGTACCGTCCCCGGTCCGGGCATCATCACGTCCGTGTCCTCGGCGTCGAGGTTGAGGGCCACGACAATTCGCGCATCGGGCGTCGCGCGGACGAACGCGACGACCCCGGGCGGTGCCGAGATCGGCGCCCATTCGCCCCGTCGAAGCGCCTCCGACTCGCGTCGCAGCTGGATGAGGGCCCGCGTGACCGAGAGAATGGAGCACGGGTCGGCCTGCTGGGCGGCGACGTCATCCTCCGGGCGACGCTCGCCGATGGGCAGCCAGGGCTCCGCGCCGGGTGGACAGAAGCCGGCGGTCGGCTCGGACGTCCAGCGCATCGGCGTTCGCTCGGGGTCGCGGCCCTGCCCGGGCTCGTTCCGCTCCCACGGGTCGCGGACCGCGTCCGGCGGAATGGCCACGTCGAGCATCCCGATCTCGTCGCCGTAGTAGACCGTCGGGGTTCCCCGCAGCGTCAGCAGCAGGAGCATCGCCACCCGAGCGCGTTCCGGTCCGACCCAGCTCGCGATCCGCGGCTGGTCGTGGTTGCCGAGAACCCAGTTCGGCCAGGCGCCGTCCGGCAGCACCTCCTCGACCCGACGGACCGCCTCGATCAGCCGGTCCGCCTGCCAGTCCGCGCGAATGAGATGGAAGCCGAACGGCATGTGGATGGCGTCGAGGTGCTCGCCGTAGTAGGCGGCCCACTTCCGCAGGTCGTGGCTGGAGACCTCGGCGATCGAGATCCGCTCGGGCGGCGCGGCCTCGTCTAGGACGCGCCGGAAGTCGCGCCACATCCGATACACGTCCGGATGGGCGAAGTCGTGGACGTGGACCTGCGACAGCCAGTGGCGGCCGAAGCCGCCGGCGGTCGGGTGCGGGTTGAGCGGGTTGTCGCGGAGGAGCGGGTCCTTCGCGATCGCACCCGCCACGTCGATACGGAAGCCGTCGACGCCGCGGTCGAGCCAGAACCGGGCGACGTCGTGCATCGCGGCCTCGACGTCCGGGTTGCGCCAGTTGAGGTCGGGCTGTTCGGGCAGGAACGTGTGGAGGTAGTACTCGCCGGTCGTGGGGTCGAGCTGCCAGGCGGGGCCACCGAAGAGGCTGAGCCAGTTGTTCGGGAGGCCGCCGCCGTCACGCGGCTCGCGCCAGAAATACCAGTCGCGCCGATGGTTCGTCCGGGACGCGCGGGACTCCTCGAACCAGGGGTGACGCTCGGAGGTGTGGTTCGGCACGTAGTCGACGATCACCCGGATCCCGCGCGCGTGCGCGTCGGCCACGAGACGATCGAACGCCGCGAGATCGCCGAAGAGCGGGTCGACGTCGGTGTGGTCCTCGATGTCGTAGCCGAAGTCGGCCATCGGCGAGCGATAGAAGGGGGTGAGCCAGATCGCGTCGATCCCGAGCCAGGCGAGGTAGTCGAGGCGTGTTCGGACCCCCTCGAGATCGCCTACACCGTCGCCGTTCGCGTCACCGAAGCTGCGCACGTAGATCTCATAGGTGACGGCGTCCTGCCACCACGGAACCTGGACCACGCGACCCTCCCGCTCCATGAGCCGAAATTGACACTGTCATCAGACCGCAACTAGTCTCATCCCCGCTCGCGGCGGCCCGTGGGGTATCGTCGCTCGATCGCGTGAACTCGCGATCACATCTCGTCTCGTGCCGGCGAGGCGCTATCGGTCGATGCGACCAGCGTCGCTGCAGACCAGCTGCACGGTCCCGGAGGAGTGGGACCGGGCCAGCGCGGTCCAGTTGAGGCCCGCGGGGGAGGCGCGAGACGCGCCGCGCGCGGGAACAGATCGGAGGTTGCGATGGCAGGACCCAGACGGGTTCTTTCCCTGATTGCCGGCGCGGCGATTTTCGTGTCGGCGTGCGGCGGCGGGAGCAGCCCGGCGCCCAGCACGGGCGGCGGTGCCTCGGCTCCGGCGAGCGCCGGCGGCGGCGCCTCGGCGCCCGCGAGCGGCGGCGCGTCGGGCGCGACGATCACGGTCACCTCGCTCTGGGGCGGCTCCGAGGAGGCGGCGTTCCGCAAGGTCCTCGACGCCTTCAAGGCGGCAACCGGGATCACGGCCACCTATCAGGCGCAGCGGACCGACTACGCGACGGTCCTCCAGAGCAAGATCACCGGCGGCAACCCGCCGGACGTCGCGATCATGCCGGGCCTCGGCTTCCTGCGGCAGTTCGCGCGCTCGGGCGGAATCCAGAAGATCGCCGATCTCGGCATCGATCCCGCCAGCCTCGAGGCGAACTACCCGCCCGGCCTTCTCGACCCGGGCAAGGTCGACGGCGACCTGTTCGGGATCATGGTCAAGTTCAACAGCAAGAGCACGTTCTGGTACCGGCCGGACAAGGTCCAGACCACGCCGGAGACGTGGGATGACCTCAAGAGCACCCTCGACCAGCAGTCGAGCGGCGGCACGAAGCCGCTTGCGGTCGGCGCGAAGGACTCGTGGACGCTGACCGACTGGTTCGAGGAGATCTACCTCCGCCAGAACGGCGTCGATGCGTACAACAAGCTGTTCAGCAAGGACGGCGACTGGACCGACGGGACCGCCAAGACCGCGATCCAGAAGATGCTCGAGGTCGTCAACGACAAGTACGTGACCGGTGGCGTCAAGGGCGCCCTTGGCACGGGCTTCAACGATGCGATCGCCGAGATCTACGGCACGAACCCGAAGTCGACGCTCTTCTACGAGGGCGGATTCGTCGGCGGGCTCGCGACCGGCGCGAACAAGGACCTCAAGCTCGGCACGGATGCCGACTGGTTCGACTTCCCGAGCCTCGGCGGCTCGGGTGACGGCGCGGCCGAGATCGGCGGCGACGAGATCGCGGCACTCACCACGAAGCCGGGCGTGAAGGAGTTCATCCAGTACATGACCCAGCCCGACTCCGGCACGACGTGGGCCAAGACCGGCGCGATCATCTCGCCGATCAAGGCCGTCGGCCAGGATGCCTACCCGAACGATCTGGCGAAGAAGGAAGCCGCGCAGGTCGCCGGAGCCTCCGGCGTCGTCTACGACGGCTCCGACACCCTCCCCGCCGCGTCCCCGGACATGGGCGCCATGCTCCAGAACGCGGTCCAGGGCCAGGATCTCGACAAGCTGCTGTCGGACTTCAACAACGGCGTGAAGTCGGCCTGGGCCTCGGAGTAGCCATCGGTCCCGCGAGAGTGATGCGAGGCGCGGAGGGGCTCGACCCTCTCCGCGCCTCGTGATTCAGGAGGACAGCAGTGGCAGTCACCACCCCGATCGCCGGTCAAGGGGCGGCGGCCCCTGCCCCGACCGGGAGCGGCCGGTTCGAGCGCGACAACGTCCTCACGCTCGCGATCTTCCTCGTGCCCGCCTTCGTGCTCCTGGTGATCTTTCTGATCGTTCCGGTCCTCTACACGCTCCGGCTGAGCCTCGATCGGGGCCGGCTCGGCAACTTCACCCAGTTCGTCGGGCTCGACAACTACGCGAGCCTTCTCAGCCAACCGACGTTCGTCCAGGCGATCGTCAACAACGTCCTCTGGATCGTCTTCTACACGAGCATCGTGATCTTCCTCGGGCTGGTCATCGCCGTCATCGCGATGCGCGTCAGCTACGAGGCGATCATCAAGGCAATCGTGTTCGTGCCGATGGCGATCGCGGCGACCGCCCTCGCCGTCATCTGGGACTTCGTCTACGCGCCTGACTCGAACATCGGGCTTCTCAACGCCATCCTCGGCGTCTTCCACGTCGGATCGATCTCGTGGCTCGGAGATCCGGCGATCGTCAACTGGGCCCTGATCGCGGTCGGGATCTGGGGATCGACCGGCTTCGCGACGGTCATCCTCTCGGCGGCGCTCAAGGCCATTCCGACCGAGATCATCGAGGCCGCCCGGACCGACGGCGCCAACGAGTTCCAGATCTTCACCCGCATCATCGTTCCGATGGTCAGCCTCCCCATCTCCGTCCTGGCCGTGACACTCATCGTCAACGTGATCAAGCTGTTCGACATCCCCTACGTGATGACGCACGGCGGCCCGGGTACCTCGAGCCGGGTCATCGCGTTCGAGATGTATATCCAGGGGTTCCAGTCCGGACAGTTCGGGCGGGCGGCGGCCGTGGCGGTCGTGATGCTGCTCGTGCTGCTCCCGGTGATGATCTTCAACGTTCGCCGCTTCCGCAGCTCGGCGGTGGTGTGAGATGAGCACGGATGTCGTCGCGGCCCAGGCCGCACCCCGCTCCAGCGAGGACACCATCAGTGCCCGCATCGTCCGCGGGCTCAACAAGACGCCGATTCACATCGCGCTCGGGATCGTCGCCCTCATCTGGCTGGCACCCACGATCGGGCTTCTCATCACCTCGTTCCGGCCGCGCTCGGACATCAACAGCTCCGGCTGGTGGGAGGTCCTCAGCACGCTTCGGCTCACGATCGAGAACTACCAGGAGGTTCTCGGCTCGCAGGGCATGGCCCACTCGTTCGTCAACAGCCTGATCATCTCGATCCCGTCGACGCTGCTGCCGCTCGCGATCGGCTCGCTCGCGGCCTACGGCTTCTCCTGGCTCCGGTTCCCCTTCCGCGACACCCTCTTCCTGATCGTCGTCGCGCTGATGATGGTGCCGGTCCAGGTGGGGTTCATCCCGCTGCTCCAGATGTTCAAGCCGTTCGGACTGACGCAGGGCTTCATCGCCATCTGGCTGGCTCACACGGCGTTCGCGCTCCCGTTCGGGATCTTCCTGCTGCGGAACTTCTTCATTACGCTGCCGAAGGACCTCATCGAGGCGGCGCGGATCGACGGGTCTTCTGCGCTCGGGATCTTCTGGCGCATCGTCGTGCCGCTCTCGGTCCCGGCGATCGCCGCCTACGGGATCTTCCAGTTCCTGTGGGTCTGGAACGACCTCCTCATGTCGCTCGTGTTCGTGCAGACGAACGCGAACTACCCGATGACCATCCAGGTCACGACCCTGCTCGGCACCTACGGCACGGAGTGGCATCTCCTGGCCGCGGCGGCGTTCCTGCTCATGGCCCTGCCGCTGGCGGTGTTCTTCAGCCTCCAGCGCTACTTCGTCCAGGGGCTCCTCGCGGGCTCGGTCAAGTAGGTCCTCGCAACCTCGGGCTATACGCTCCGCCGAGCGCATCCTCGCGGCGAGGGCCGGCGCCGCCTGAATCCTCGCGGCGAGGGCTGGCGCCGCCTGAATCCTCGCCGCTCGGAGAGGGAGTGTCATTCAGTTGTGGAGGGTTGCAGTCTGCGCGTCGTCACCTGGAACATCCGGGCCGGGATCGGGCCCGGCGAGCCGTTTCCGGCGTGCTGGTGGCGGCGCATTCGCCGCGACCGGTTCGAGGCCATCGCCGCCTTCATTCGCGGTCTCGACGCGGACGTCGTGGTCCTCCAGGAAGTCGCGCTCGGCACGGTCGACGGGTCCACGCTCGACCAGCCGGCCGAGCTCGCGCGCCTCACGGGCCTCGAGGCACGCTACGCGGCGCTCCATCACTACACGCTCGTCGACCCCGACCGCGAGCGCGCCGTCGGCGCGGTCCTGTGGGGAAACGCGCTCCTGTCGCGTCTGCCGATCGTGGCGACCACCGCACAGGCGCTCCCGGTGCCGGCAGACGACGACCTCGTCGAGCCCGGCGGCGTCCGGTACGCGGACGCGGGCATGGGTCCGCGCGAGGCGCGGGTGGCGCTCGAGGCCTCCGTTTCCGCCGGCGGCCGCTCGATCCGCGTCGTCGGAACCCACCTCGCCTACGTGGGTCACGAGCAGCGACGGGTGCAGGTCGATGCGGTCGTGGGCCTCGCGGGCCCGACGGATCCGCTGATCGTGGCCGGCGACCTCAACGCCGCCGTCGAGGATCCCGAGCTCGAGCCTCTTCGGGGCGCGCTGGTCGACGCATTCGAGGCGACGGGAACCGCTCCCGCTGACCCGGCCCGGGAGTCATGCGGCCGGCAGCGGATCGATCACGTGTTCGTTCGGGGCTTCGAGCCGATCACCTGCCGCGTTGTGCGAGAGGCCGGGGACCTTTCCGACCACTGGCCGGTCGTGGCCGAGCTGCAGCCGCCCTGAGGTCGTCCGCAGGCCGCCCCTCAGCTCGTGCAGACGGCATTGCGGGCAGCCTCCGCGGCCGATGCGGCCGCTGTGATGGACGTGGCGTCGGCGCTGCCGTTGGCGATGTTCCCGAGCGCCGTCACGGCAGCCGTTCGCGCCTGCTCGGCGGGACCGGTCAGGCCGCTGATCGAGCCGAGCGCGCCGGCGACGCGACCCGCGAGCTGCTGGGTCGCGGGATCGAGGCGCCCGCTCGTGGTCGCGCTCTGGAGCTGGGCAGCGAGCGCAGGTAGCGAAACGTCCCCACTCGCCTGGCAGACGGCGGCGAGGGCAGCGGAGCCCGACGGCAACGGCACGCTCGCGGCGACGCTCACGGCGACCGAGGGCAATGCCG
>DASXWX010000023.1:0-1960 GCA_036503395.1 Candidatus Limnocylindrales bacterium | reverse complement strand
CGAGACGGTCTGGTGGCGTTGCCACCGCCGCCTCATATCGGACGCCCTCGTCGCCGATGGATTCAGAGTCGAGCACCTGATCGATCGCGTCCCCGGACGGGTTCATCCCGAGGGCACCGTTGACAGGGACGGCCGAGCGGTTAGTATCAACGGTGCTTGATATAAAGCACTATTGATCCTTGGGAGAGCTGCCACGTCCCCGTCGCCGGCCCACATTCGCTCCACGCTCGCCGCCGCCATCGATCAGCCCGACGACCTTCGCGAGCTGCGGGCGTTCCACAAGGCACTCGCCGACGTGAACCGCCTCCGGATCGTCCGGCGCCTCGCCGTCGGGGCCGCCACCGTGTCAGAGCTCATCGAGCACGTCGGCCTGTCGCAGCCGCTCGTGTCGTGGCACCTCGGCCGGCTCCGCGCGGCCGGGATCGTCACGACCCGGCGCCGGGGCCGGGAGCGGATCTGCTCCCTCCGGCCCGAGGCGTGGCCCGAGTTCGAGGCCCGCGAGCGAACGGCCCTCGGGCTGCGTCGGGAGGAGGCGTCGGCATGAGCGAGCGCTCGTTCGTCTCGCCGGAGATGCGCAACCGGATCCGCGGGGCCATCGCCCCGATCGGAGCGGCGATGGGCCGGGCCGGGGTCACGCCGAACGCGGTCACGGTGGCCGGCTTCATCGGCGTCTGCGTCGCCGCCCTCGCCGCGGCCGCCCAGTGGTGGCTCGCGTCCGGCGTCCTGCTCCTCGCCTTCGGGATCTTCGATCTCTTCGACGGCGCGGTTGCCCGGGCGACGGGCAGGGTCTCGGCGTTCGGCGCCTTCCTCGACTCGACCCTCGACCGGACCGGCGAGAACCTCCTTCTTGCAGGGATCGCGGTCGGCTGCGCCGCCGCCGCGTTCGACCTCGGCGTCGCGCTCGCCGTCCTCGCGATGGCGTTCTCCTCGGTCGTCACGTACGCCCGGGCCCGGGCAGAGGCCGTGGGCCTCAAGGGCGAGGCCGGGATCGCGCCGCGGCCCGAGCGGCTCGTCCTCGAGTCGGCCGGTCTCATCCTGGCCGGCCTCCTCGGCCCGCCGCCCTGGCTCGCTCTCGCCCTCGGGATCGTCGCCCTCACCTCGGCGATCACGGTCGTCCAACGAATCCTCTACGTCCGGCAGCAGTCACTCGAACAGAAGGAGCCGTAGGAGCACATGGCAGAGAGCAGGACCGAGAAGGCCGCCACCAACGGCCACGCCAACGGCAACGGCCACGCGAACGGCAACGGCCACCACGCGGACCGCAGGATCCGGGCCGCGATCGTCGGCGTCGGCAACTGCGCGAGCAGCCTCGTGCAGGGCCGCTACTACTACGAGAACGCCAAGGAGGCGGACTTCGTCCCCGGGCTGATGCACGTCAACCTCGGCGGCTACCACGTCCGCGACATCGAGTTCGTGGCGGCCTTCGACGTCGACAAGAACAAGGTCGGCAAGGACCTGTCCGAGGCCATCTACACGAAGCCGAACAACACCTACGTCTTCCAGCAGGTCCCGCACACCGGCGTCACCGTCGAGCGGGGCATGACCCACGACGGGCTCGGCAAGTACCTGAAAGAGAAGATCACCAAAGCGCCGGGCGAAACGGCTGACGTCGTCGGCATCCTCAAAGAGACCAAGGCCGACGTGCTCGACTGTTACCTGCCGGTCGGCTCCGAGGAGGCGACCAAGTGGTACGTCGAGCAGGCGCTCAAGGCCGGCGTCGGCTTCATCAACGCGATCCCCGTCTTCATCGGGCGCGAGCCGTACTGGCAGCGCCGGTTCGCCGAGGAGGGCCTGCCCCTCATCGGCGATGACATCAAGAGCCAGGTCGGCGCGACGATCAGCCACCGCGTGCTGACGCGGCTGTTCATGGACCGCGGCGTCCGCCTCGACCGGACGTACCAGCTCAACTTCGGTGGCAACACGGACTTCCTGAACATGCTCGAGCGCGAGCGGCTCGAGT
>DASXWX010000022.1:0-3930 GCA_036503395.1 Candidatus Limnocylindrales bacterium | reverse complement strand
CGACCTGGTCGCCCGGCCCGTCGACGCCCAGGACGTCGCCGCCGCGATTCGGTTCGCGGCCGGGCGTGACCTCGAGCTCGCGGTTCGGAGCGGTGGCCACAGCCTCGCCGGCCACTCGTCGACGGAGGGCGGTCTGCTGCTCGACGTGCGCCGCCTGCGCGGCCTCCACGTCGACCCCGCCGCTCGAACGGCGTGGGTCGGCGCGGGCCTGACGGCCGGCGAGGTGACGCGGGCCCTCCACGAGCACGGTTTGGCGATCCCGTTCGGGGATACCGCGTCGGTCGGCGTCGGCGGGATCACGCTCGGCGGCGGGATCGGCTGGCTGTCGCGGAAGCACGGGCTGACGATCGACAACCTGATCGCGGCCGAGCTCGTGACCGCCAGCGGTGAGATGGTCACCGTGAGCTCAGATCGCCACCCGGATCTCTTCTGGGCGGTCCGTGGCGGCGGGGGCAACTTCGGCGTCGTCACTCGCTTCCAGTTCCGACTCCAGCCGGTGGACCTCGTCGTCGGCGGCGCTCTCGCCCTGCCGCTCACGCCGGACGTCCTGACCGGCCTCGTCGAGGTCGCCGCCGAGGCTCCGGACGAGCTGTCGACGATCACGATGGTCATGCCGATCCCGCCGATCCCGATGGTGCCGGCCGAGGCCCACGGTCGAATGGCCGTCATCGTCATGCCGGTCTATGCGGGCGATCCCGAGGCCGGTCGGCGGGCGATCGCGCCCTTCCGGTCGATCGCCGAGCCGATCGCGGACCTCGTCGGCCCGATGCCGTACCCGGCGATGTACGAGCTCGCCGGACCCGAGGCAGGCCCGCATCGCGAGATCGGCTGGGCGACGTTCGCCGACGAGCTGCCGCGCGAGCTCGCGGCGTCGATCGTGGAGCGGGTCGCGGATCCGGCGGCGGCCGGAGCCATGTTCCAGATCCGGGTCTTCGGCGGCGCCATGGCGCGCGTCCCGAACGACGCCACCGCGTTCGCCCATCGCGACCGGAAGCTGCTGCTCATGCCGCTGCGGGCGGTCGAGACCGACGAGGCGATGCCGGCGGTCGCGTCCTGGGTCGCCGGAATGGCGGATCTGCTTCGCCCGGTGGCTCGAGGCGTCTACGCGAACTTCCTCGGCGACGAAGGCCCGGCGCGGGTCCGCGAGGCGTACCCCGAGCCGACGTACCAGCGGCTCGCCGCGCTCAAGCGGCGCTACGATCCGACGAACCTGTTCCGGCGCAACCAGAACATCGCCATCGATTGAGGCCGGGGCGCCCGCGGGGCGCAACAGCCGGCCGGCGCGGTCCGTCTGGGCAGGGCTCACGACGAGGCCCACATGCCCATCGCTCGCCGCTCGAGATCGCTCCCACCGCCGGCGCCCGATTCTTCGGGCGCCGGCCTCCTCCTCGTCCTCGCGGCGCTCATCGCCGTAGCGATCGCCTTCGTCGCCACCGACGGGCGGGTGCTCGACCTGGCCGCGCGCGCCGCGAACGGATCGGGCGACGTACGCGGCGCGCTCGGCGAGCCGGGCGCGACGCAACCGCCGCCGGCCTCGCCGGCGGCGTCCCTACCGGCATCGCCCCTGTCCGTCGCGCCGTCGGTGACGCCCTCGGCGACGACGCCGCCTGCGCCGACTCCGACCCCGACGCCACGTCCGGTTCGGCGGCCGACGAGCGTGAACCTCCTCAACCGAGCAGGCGCCGAGGCGATCTTCGTCTCCGAGAAGACGGACACGCTGTGCGCCGCGGCCGCCGTCCAGATGACGGTCGAGATGCTGACCGGACGGACCGATCGGTCGGCGAGGACGCAGCGCCGCATCCACGAGCTCGAGGTGGCGTTGACGACACGGACCGACAGCCACAACGGCGGCGCCGGTCCGCTGGGGATGGCCGCGACGATCGGCCGGCTGACCCGCGTGAAGTACGAGCTCCGGATCGCGCCGACCCGCTGGGATGCCCTCCGTGATGCGGCGGCGACGATTGCGCGAACCCGGAGACCGGTCGTGCTCATGGCGTGGCGCGGTGCTCATGCCTGGGTGATGACCGGATTCCGCGCCGACGCCGATCCGCGCGTCTTCGGCAACGCCACGATCCACGGGGCCTACGTTCTCGACCCCTGGTATCCGCGGGTCAGCAGCATCTGGGGACCCTCGGACCCGCCGAACGCATATCAGCCGCGGTCCGAGATGATCCGCAACTACCTGGCCTGGAAGCGACCCGAGGGTCGCTACCCCGGCCGCGACGGCCGGTTCCTCTACCTCGCGCCGGTGGAACGGGGCGGCTGACCCGAGACGATCAGCGCTTCGGCTTGGGAGGCAGCGAGCGGCCGAGGGCGACGGCCCGATCGAGCCAGCCGCGGAGGGCGCTCTCATCCGCCAGGATCTCGGCCGGCAGCATCACGTAGCCGCGCATCGGACGGCCGGCCATCGGCTCGAACGGGCGGCCGCCGGCAGCGAGCACCTCCGCCTGCTCGGCCTCGGGCAGCCGAACGTGCCAGCCGTCGCCGAACAGGCCGGTGACGAGGTTCCCGTTCACGAACCCGCTCGGGTAGCCGAACATCTTGCGGCGCTCGAGGCCCGGAATCCCCTCGGTCGCCGACGCGAAGCGCGCCTGGAGCTCGGGCGGCGACTTCGGCATCTCCATCGCGCCGGATGATACGAGCCCGATCGGGTCGCTCCTCGCTGATACGGTCCGACGATGCGGATCCTCATCATCGGTGCCGGTGGCGTCGGGAGCGCAGCCGCGCCGATCCTCGCCCGCCGCCGGTTCTTCGAGCGCGTCACGATGGCCGACTACGACCCCGATCGAGCGAGACGGGTCGTCGACCGGATCGCGGACGATCGGTTTGCGGCCGCCCGCATCGACGCATCCGACTCCGCGGCGGTGGCGGAGCTCGTCCGGGAGACCGGCTCCACGCACGTCCTCAACGCCGTTGATCCGCGCTTCGTCATGCCGATCTTCGAGGGTGCCTTCGACGCCGGCGCGGACTACCTCGACATGGCGATGAGCCTGTCGCAGGCGGACGCCGAACGGCCGTACGAGCGAACCGGCGTGAAGCTGGGCGACGCGCAGTTCGAGCGATCGAAGTCGTGGGAGGAGGCCGGACGGCTCGCGCTCGTCGGGATCGGGGTCGAGCCCGGCCTGTCGGACGTCTTCGCCCGCTATGCCGTCGACCGGCTCTTCTCGTCGATCGACGAGATCGGCGTCCGCGACGGGGCGAACCTGACGGTAGACGGCTACGACTTCGCCCCGACGTTCTCGATCTGGACCACGATCGAGGAGTGCCTCAATCCGCCGGTGATCTGGGAGCGCGGTCGCGGCTGGTTCACCACCGAGCCCTTCAGCGAGCCCGAGACGTTCGTCTTTCCCGAGGGCATCGGCCCGGTCGAGTGCGTCAACGTCGAGCACGAGGAAGTCCTCCTGATCCCGCGCTGGATCGACACGGGCCGGGTGACGTTCAAGTACGGCCTCGGGGACGAGTTCATCGAGGTCCTCCAGGTCCTCCACAAGCTCGGCCTCGACCGAACGGACCGGATGCGCGTCGGCGGAGCGGAGGTGGCGCCGCGCGACGTGGTCGCGGCCGCGCTGCCCGATCCGGCCACGCTCGGCGACCGGATGCACGGGCTCACGTGCGCCGGGACGTGGGTTCGCGGCACCGGGACCGACGGGCAAGCCCGCGAGGTCTACCTCTACCACGTCGTCGACAACGACCGATCGATGCGCGATTACGGATCGCAGGCCGTCGTCTGGCAGACCGCGATCAACCCGGTCGTCGCGCTCGAGCTACTCGAGTCGGGTACGTGGCAGGGCGCGGGCGTTCTCGGGCCCGAGGCGTTCCCCGCCGATCCGTTCCTCGAGCTCCTCCGCGAGTACGGCGCGCCGTGGGGGATGCGCGAGGGCGGCTGATCCGAGACGAGCCGCGACGGCGTCAGCCGAGCCAGGCCGCGAT
>DASXWX010000021.1:0-4033 GCA_036503395.1 Candidatus Limnocylindrales bacterium | reverse complement strand
CCCCGAGGGCGCTGCCTCGCCCACCGCCGCGCCGCCGGGCGCCGATGCCCGCGAGTCCCCCATGGGCGACGCGGAGCCGACCCCGCGAACGGCTCGCCCGGCAAGCACGACCGAGGCAGCCGACGCCCGGGAGTCAGAGCTGACGGGGGCGCGAACGGCGGTCGCCGGCCGCGCCATCGTCGCCCTGGTCGGCTGGCCGCCGATCGGGCTCGCGATCGTTGCGCTGCTCGGTGAGCTGAGTGGCTGCGGACGTTTCGCGGCGAGCTGCGGGACCGAGGTCGTCGGAGCGTTCGGCGTCGCGACGTGGCTCGTCCAGCTGGTCGTCGTCGGTGTCCTGTTCGCCCTGCCGCCGCTCGCCCGCGCGGCGGCCGGTGGCTCCATCGCCCTCCTCGCGGCGTCGATCCCGGTTGCCGTCTTCCTGTCGGCGATCGGAGGGGCCCGCGACCCGGCGACGGCGTCCGTCCTGCTCGTCGGGCTGCTTGGCGTCGCCTGGATCGTCGGTGTGGCGATCGAGCTCGCGGGCGGGCAGGCGACCCGTTCAGCCTTCTGGCGTCGCGTAGGATGAGGTCGTGGCCCATCGCCGGTCCGGCAGCGACCTCTCGAGCGCGGCCCAGGAGTACCTGCTCGCGTTGCGGGTCATGGAGGCCGCGCCCGGCGAACGGTTGACGGTCTCCCATGTCGGCCGCCGTCTCGGTGTCTCGACCCAGGCCGCATCGTAGATGATCCGGCGCCTCACGGCCGACTCGCTCGTCTGCCAGAACGAGTCGAACGGACGACCCGAGCTGGCCCTCACCGATGCCGGGCGCGCGGCGGCCGACGCGATCTTCCGTCGCCACGCGCTCCTCGAGTGGCTCCTGACGGCGGTCATCGGCCTCGGCTGGGCCGAGTCGGACGAGGAGGCGATGCGACTCCAGGGCGCGCTCTCGCCGCGTGTCGAGGTGCGCCTCGACGAGCTCCTCGGCCATCCCGAGACCTGTCCGCACGGGAACCCGATCGATGCCGCGATCGCGGCTCGCCGACCGGCCGGTGTCCCGCTCGCGTCGGTCGAGGCCGGGGAGACCGCGACGATCTACCGGATCACCGAGGACGCCGAGGAGGACAAGGCCCTGCTGTCGTACCTCGAGGCCCGTGCGCTCACGCCCGGCGCGCCGATCACCGTCCTCGCCCGCTCGGAGTCCCTCGATTCGCTGACCCTCGAGGGCCCCCGCGGCCGCGCCACGCTCGGGCTTCGGCCTGCCGCCCTCATTCGCGTGCTGGCGGGCCACGACGTCGATCCCGGCCTCTTCCACAGGGTGACGATCCGGACGGTCCCCGCCCCCGGCTGAGGGTGGGCGCCGGGGGTCGCCGCCGAGCGCACGCCTACAATGCGGCGATGGCCGACATCCGGGTCCGGATCGCGCCCAGCCCGACCGGACCGCTCCATCTCGGAACGGCCCGCACGGCGCTCTTCAACTTCCTGGTGGCGCGTCACCTCGGCGGGACGTTCGTGCTGCGCCTCGAGGACACCGACGTGGCCCGAAGCTCGATCGGCTACGAGCAGGACATCCTCGACGGGCTCCACTGGCTGGGGCTCGAGTGGGACGAGGGCCCGGACGTGGCCGGCGGCGCCGATCGCGGCCCATTCGGTCCGTACCGGCAGATGCAGCGGCTCGAGCGCTACCGCGAGGCCGCAGACAGGCTGCTCGCGGAGGACGCCGCCTACCCGTGCTACTGCAGCCCGGACGAGCTGGAGGCCGACCGGCGGGCCCAGGAGGCCGCCCACGAGGCACCGCGCTATGTCGGCCGCTGCGCTCGCCTGACTCCGGAGGAGCGAGCGGCCCGTGCGTCGGAGGGCCGCCGGCCGGCGATCCGGTTCCGGGTGGGGCAGGGGACCGTCGGCTTCGAGGATCTGATCCGCGGCGAGGTCCGGATCGACGTGGCGAATCTTGGCGGCGACTTCGTCATCGTTCGGGCCGACGGGACGCCCCTCTACCACTTCACGGTCGTCGTCGACGACGCCGCAATGCGGATCAGCGATGTCATCCGGGGCGAGGACCACCTGTCGAACACCCCGAAGCACATCCTGCTGTTCCGGGCCCTCGGCGAGCCCGAGCCCCGATTCGCCCACCTGCCGCTGATCCTCAACGCCGACGGCACCAAGATGAGCAAGCGCAAGAGCCAGACGGCGGTCGACGACTACCGGGCCGAGGGCTTCGTGCCCGAGGCGTTCGTCAACTACCTCGCCCTCCTCGGCTGGTCGACGGGGACGGAGGAGGAAGTCCTCTCGCTCGCAGACCTCGTCGAGCGGTTCGACCTCGCCCAGGTCAACAGGGGCGGCGCGCGGTTCGATCGCGAGCGGCTCGAGTGGCTCAACGGGCAGTGGATCCGGCGCCTTCCCGACGACGTCCTCGTCGACCGCCTGATGCCGTTCCTCGAGCGGGCGCGCGACGCCGGCCGGATCGATCGTCTGCCATCCCGCGACGAGGTCGAGGCGATCCTGCCGGTCGTGCGCGAGCGGCTGCCGGTCCTCGGCGCGATCGTCGACCTCGCCGGGTTCCTCTGGGTTGACGACCTTCGCCCGGACCCCGCCGCCATCGTGCCCCGGCGTTGGGATCAGGCAACCACGGCGGAGGCGCTCGGGGCGGCTCGCGCGGTCATGGCCGGCCAGGGGCCGGTGAGCTGGGAGGCCGACGAGCTCGAGCCGGCGCTCCGGGCGCTCGCCGAGGCCCGCGGCTGGAAGGCCGGCGACCTGTTCATGGCGATCCGGGTGGCGATCACCGGCCGACCGGTCAGCCCGCCGCTGTTCGACACGCTCGTCGCCCTCGGCTACGAGCGGACGGTGGCCCGGGTCGATCGGGCCATCCGGCTGCTCACGGAGGAGGCGGCATGAGCGTCACGAGGGAAGGCGTGCAGGCCTGGCTGCAGCGGTACATCGAGGCCTGGCGGACGTACGACACCGACCAGATCGGCTCCCTGTTCAGCCCCGACGCCGAGTATCGCTATCACCCCTGGGATGCGCCCCTCGTCGGCCGGGACGAGATCGTCCGCAGCTGGCTCGCCCCGGAGGGCACGGACTCGTCACGCGACGAGCCCGGGACCTACGAGGCCCACTACGAGACGTTCGCGGTGACCGGCGACGATGCAGTCGCGATCGGCTGGACGACGTACCTCGGACCGAACGGCGAGGTCGACCGAACGTACGACAACTGCTTCCTGCTCCGGTTCGACGCCGCCGGCGCGTGCCGCTCGTTCACCGAGTTCTTCATGCTCCGTCCCGCGGACGCGGGGTAGCGTCTCCCGCGGCTGGCCGCGCCGCTAGCCGAGCAGCGGCCGGATGATCACGTACGCCACTGCGGCCACGATGGCTGCTGCCGGGATCGTGAGAACCCAGGCGACGACGATGTTGCCCGCGACCCCCCAGCGCACGGCCGAGAGCCGGGTCGTCGCGCCGACGCCCATGATCGCGCTCGAGATGACGTGGGTCGTCGACACCGGCATCCCGAGGTGCGACGCCCCGAAGATGATCGTTGCGGACGTGGCCTCGGCCGCGAAGCCGTGGATCGGATCGAGCTTCACGACTCGCTGGCCCATCGTCTTGATGATCCGCCACCCGCCGGCCGCCGTCCCGAGGCTGATCGCGCACGCGCACAGGACGATGACCCAGAGCGGGACGTGGAACTCGGAGATGAGCCCGCCCGAGAAGAGCGCGAGGGTGATGACGCCCATCGTCTTCTGGGCGTCGTTCGAGCCGTGGCTGAAGGCCATGTAGACGGCCGACAGGATCTGGAGTCGACGAAACCGCTCGTTGAGCCGGCGCGGGTTTGCACGAACGAAGACGTTGAGCAGCACGATCATCAGGCCGAAGCCGACGGCGAACCCGAGGATCGGCGAGGCGACCAGCGGCAGGACGACCTTGTTCACGAAGCCGTCGACCTTGATCGCACCCGTGCCCGCCGCGACGATCGTCGAGCCGAGCAGCCCGCCGATGAGCGCATGACTCGACGAGCTCGGGATGCCGAGCCGCCACGTCAGCAGGTTCCATGCGATCGCACCG
>DASXWX010000020.1:0-2352 GCA_036503395.1 Candidatus Limnocylindrales bacterium | reverse complement strand
CTCCTTGTACCGCCGGTCGCCGGTCAGCTTCCAGGCGTGGATGTACGCGCGCGCCAGCTGTGCATTGTCGTAGAGCATCTTCTCGAAGTGCGGGACGAGCCATCGCGCGTCCGTCGAGTAGCGGTGGAAGCCGCCACCGAGCTGGTCGTGGATCCCGCCGTCCGCCATCGCGTCGAGAGAGCGCCGGGCCACGGCAAGCGAGCGGGTGTCGCCGCGGACCGCCCGTCGGAGGAGGAACTCGATCGCCATGGGCTGGGGAAACTTCGGTGCCCCGCCCCAGCCACCGTTCGGCGCGTCAAACGAGGTCTCGGCGTTGGCGGCGGCCGCGGCGAGGATTGCCTCACTCGGCGCGCCGGGCTGATCCGGCGCCCGCTGCTGCGAGACGAGCGCCTCGACGAGCCGCGAGCCCGCCTGCTCGACCTCGTCGCGCTGCTCGGCCCAGGCGCGGCTCACGCCATCAAGGACCTCGCGGAACGACGGCAGGCCGTGGCGAGATTCGGGCGGGAAATAGGTTCCGCCGTAGAACGGCCGCCCTTCGGGCGTCGTGAACACCGACATCGGCCATCCACCGCCGCCGGTCATGGCCTGGACGGCCGCCATGTAGATCTGATCGACCTCCGGGCGCTCCTCGCGATCGACCTTGACCGACACGAAATCGCGGTTGAGCTGCGCGGCGGTCGCTTCGTCCTCGAAGCTCTCGCGCTCCATCACGTGGCACCAGTGGCAGGCGGCGTAGCCGATCGACAGGAAGATCGGCTTGCCCTCGGCACGGGCACGGGCGAAGGCGGCGTCGCCCCACGGGTACCAGTCGACGGGGTTGCTGGCGTGCTGGAGGAGGTACGGGCTCGTCTCGTCGGCGAGCCGGTTGCGATGTCGTGACGCGGCCGTCATGAATGGGATCGTATCGGTCGTCCGCCTATCATCGGCCACCGATGCCGATCGCCCGATTTGCCCAGACCCTCGGTCGGAACGCGTCGATCCTCCTCGTCGTCGCCATCGCGGCCTCGATCTCGACGTTCATCACGCGGGCGGCCGGCGGCCCGCCCGTTCTCGTGTTCGTCCTGTCCGCCATCGCGCTCGCAGGCCTCGCCGGGCTCGTCGGGGAAGGAACGGACCAGGTCGGCGCGAGGCTGGGCGCGGGCGCGACCGGCGTCCTCCAGTCGGCGCTCGGCAACCTGCCCGAGCTGTTCATCTCGATCTTCGCCCTCCAGGCCGGGCTCGTGCGGGTCGTCCAGACCGCGCTCATCGGGTCGATCCTCGCGAACAGCCTCCTCGTGCTGGGCCTCGCGTTCCTCCTCGGCGGGCTCCGCAACGGCGTCCAGCGCTTCGAGGCCGCGCCCGTCCGGACGATGGCCATCCTGATCGTCCTCGCCGTCGGCGCTTTGCTCATTCCCACGCTGGCCACACAACCCGGCGCACCCGATGCCGGCCACCAGGTCGACCTGAGCGAGGAGGTCTCGCTCGTCCTGCTCGTCGTGTTCGCCGCGTCGATCCCCTACTCGATCGGCGGTGGACCGGGCGCGAGCGCGATCGGTGTCAGCGTGGAGGAGCCCGAGCGATGGCCGATGGCGCTCGCGATCGGGATGCTCGCGGCGGCCGGCGCCGGGGCGGCGCTCGTGTCCGACTGGTTCGTCGACGCCCTGAAGCCCGCCATGGCCGGGCTGGGGCTGTCCGAGGAGTTCGTCGGCCTCGTCATCGTCGCGATCGCCGGCAACGCGGTCGAGAACGTCGTCGGCGTCCAGATGGCGATCCGGAACCGGATGGATCTCGCGATCAGCCTCATCCTCAACTCGAGCCTTCAGGTCGCGATCGCGCTCACGCCGGCCCTGGTGCTGATCAGCCTCGTGATCGGCGGCGGAGGGCTCACGCTCGTGCTCACGCCGCTCCTCCTGGCGGCCGTCGCGCTGGCGGCGGTCCTCGGTGCGCTCGTCGTGTTCGACGGCGAATCGACGTGGCTCGAGGGGCTCGCGCTGCTGGGGCTGTACGTGATCATCGCCGCGTCGGTCTGGTACGGCCCGGGGATCAGCGGCTGACGGAGGCAGCGCGCCCTTCGGCCTCGGGCGGCGCGATGACCCACAGGCAGCGCTCGCGGATCGAAACGTCGACGGGCGTCGTGCCGAGATCGTTCGCGTCCGCACGGACGATCAATGGGCGAGTCGCCTCGATGCGCACGTGGCGGGCGCGGTCCGTCGAGATCCTCGGGTGGTAGGCGCGCCGCCCGAAGGCGATCGACCAGAAATGGCGGACGAGCTCGGTCGTCGAGAAGCGACCCACGACCCGCACGTCGAGGAGCCCGTCGTCGAGACGAGCGTCCGGCGCGAGCGTCAGGCCGAGGCCGGTGTACGGCCCGTT
>DASXWX010000019.1:0-2170 GCA_036503395.1 Candidatus Limnocylindrales bacterium | reverse complement strand
CGCTGTGGGATCTGATCGGGCCGAACGGGTTCCTCCTGAACGCCGCGATCTACGCGGTGTCCCTGCTCATCTATCGGTTCGGGGTCCAGGAGCCGCCTCACGCGACCGCAGCCCGTGCCGCCCATCCAGGGATCAGCCGCTATCTCGCGATCGTCCGGTCGTCGAACATCTGGCTCCTGGCGCCGACGTGGATCGCGATCAACGCGACGCTCGCGCTCTACACGAGCCAGACCGTCTTCCAGCTCGTGAAGGAGCCGAGCCCGAAGTTCTCGGACCAGATGCTCATGGGCGGGTTCGATCCCACGCAGGTGAGTGGGGGGCTCGCGATCGGGCTCGTCGTCTTCTTCGCCGGCCTCCTCTTCTGGGGCGATCGCTTCAGGACGCTCCGGCGGACGACGATCATCCTGTTCGGGATCGCCGGCGGGGCCCTGCTGGTCGGGATGGCGTTCCTCCTCAATCACAGCGAGGGTCTCCCGCTCATCGTGCGCGGGGTGGAGGTGGCCGGCCTCGGGATCGGCCTGTTCGTCCTGTCCGGGGCGACGCCTGCGGCGCTCGGTCTGCTCGCGGACGTGAGCGAGGCGTTCCCCGACGACCGGGGCGCGATCATGGGCCTCTACTCGGTCTTCCTCGCCGTCGGCCAGATCGCGGGCAGCCTCATCGGCGGCGCGGCTGCGGACGCGCGGGGCCTCGACGGGATCTTCACGACGACCCTGGTGCTCCTGATCGTCGCGCTCGTGCCGCTCATGCACCTCCGAACCGTCGAGCACTTCGTCGGCGGGGAAGGACAGGTCGACGTCGGATGACGGGATCGGCGACGGCGAACGGGTCGCGCGTGGCGATCGTCACCGACTCCGCCTCGGACCTGCCCCCGGATGTCGCCGCCGCGGCCGGGATCCGGGTGGTGCCGCTCGAGGTCTCCTTCGGGGCCGAACGGTTCAAGGCCGGCGTCCAGCTCACGACGGCCGACTTCTGGACCCGCATGCTCGCGCCGGATGCGCCGTTCCCGACGACGGCGGCAGCGAGCCCGGGCGAGTTCCAGGCGGCCTTCCAGGCGGCCTTCGACGAGGGTGCGTCGGCGGTCGTCTGCGTGACCGTCGGCGAGCGCCTGTCGGCGACGAACACGAGCGCGCGGATCGCCCGCGAGCGGCTCGACGACCGCGAGATCCACGTCGTCGACTCGGGCTCGGCGTCGATGGGCGAGGGGCTGCTCGCGCTGCTCGGCGCCGAGGTCGCCAGGGCGGGCGCGACCGGCGACGAGGTCGCGCGCGCGATCACCGAGCGATCGGCGGACCTCGACCTCTTCGTCGCGCTCGACACCCTCGAGTACCTGAAGAAGGGCGGCCGGATCAGCCCCGCACAGGCCGCGATCGGCAGCCTGCTGTCGATCAAGCCGATCATCACGGTCGTGGATGGTGTGGTCGATACCGCCGATCGCGTCCGGACCCGCTCGAAGGCGCGCGAGCACGTCCTCGGGCTGCTGACCGCGCGACCGGTCGAGGCGCTCGCGATCCTGTACACCCCTCCGGCCGAAGCCGAGGAGTTCTGCCGCGATGTCGTGGCGCGACTGCCCGTACCGATCGATCCGGCGCGGGTCTCGGTGCAGCCCGTCGGCCCGTCGGTCGGGCCGCACCTGGGCCCCGGCTGCCTCGGCGGCGTCGTCCTGTACGCCGACCACGGGGACGCCGCCGGTCGCAACCCTCCCGCGACCTGATCGCAACCTTCGGCTCCTCGCGCGGCTATACTCGCCCCACGTCTGTGCGACGCGAGGCCGCCGTCCGCGAACATCATCCGGTCGGCGCGGCGCGTCCCGTGGAGCCGTCCGGGAGACGACTCAGCTTCTCGGGCCGGCCCCCAGCGCCGCCGGTCCGTGCACGGAGGACCTCCGGTTCATGACGACCGAACGCGCCACCGCGATGAATCCCTGGCAGGTGGCGCAGCGACAGTTCGACCTGGCCGCCGACCGGCTCAACCTGGACCCCGGGCTCCGCGGCGTGCTCCGCGAGCCGCGCCGTGAGCTGACCGTCCACTTCCCGGTGAAGATGGATGACGGCTCCGTCCAGGTCTTCACGGGCTACCGCGTCCAGCACAACCTGGGCCGCGGTCCCGCCAAGGGCGGGCTGCGCTACCACCAGCATGTCTCGCTCGACGAGGTGAAGGCCCTCGCGATGTG
>DASXWX010000018.1:0-6359 GCA_036503395.1 Candidatus Limnocylindrales bacterium | reverse complement strand
ATCGAGCCTCGATGACGCCTTCGTCCTCGACGGGCCGGGCGAGTACGAGGTCAAGCATGTCCTGCTGACGGGTGTGCGGACGTTCCGGGACGACGATCCCGGATCGTCGCGCGGCCGCGGGGTCGCGTTCGCCGTGGAGCTCGACGGGATCCACACGATCCATCTCGGTGAGATCGCCCACCTGCTGACCGAGGAGAAGCTCGCCGACATCGGCCCCGTCGACGTCGCCTGCGTTCCGGTCGGCGGCGCGCTCGGGGCGACGAAGGCGGCCGAGCTCATCGCCCAGCTCGACGCGAAGATCGTCGTGCCGATGCCCGTCAGCGACGACGAGAGCGCGACCCAGGACGCCCTGGCGAAGTTCTTCCACGAGATGGGCGGCTCTCCTACGCCTCAGCAGAAGCTGACGGTCACGATCTCGACGGTCCCGGCCGAGACGACCACGATCCTCCTCGAGTCCCGGGGCAAGACGCCGTAGCCGATCAGCGTCGGTCGACGACGATGCGGCCGCGCTTGACGACGACGCGCACGAGATCGGCGCCCGGCCAGTAGGGCAGCTCCTCCACCGACGGCACCGACCAGACGACGAGGTCGGCCTGCTTGCCGACCTCGAGGGACCCGATCTCCGACTCGAGCCCGACGGCGCGGGCGGCGTTGATCGTGGCCCCGGCGAGCGCCTCCGCCGGCGACATCCGGAGCTCGAGACAGGCGAGCGTCATCACCAGCGGAAGGGAGGGTGTCGGGGACGTGCCGGGGTTGAAGTCCGTCCCGATGGCGACGGGGACGCCGGCCTCGATCAACGTCCGGGCCGGCGCATGGGAGCCCTTCATGAGGAACCAGGTGGTGGCGGGCAGGAGCGTCGCGACCACCGGCTGTTCGGTCGTCGCGACCTCGGCGAGGGCCCCGATTCCGGCCTCGGAGATCGCCCCCAGGTGGTCGGCCGACGCCGCCCCGAGCTCGGCGGCCAGCTCGGCCCCTCCGGACGCCGCGAGCTCGTCGGCGTGGAGACGCGGCTCGAGCCCGTAGGCGCGGGCGGCCTCGAGGATCTCCCGGGACTCGTCGGCCGAGAACACGCCCTCCTCGCAGAAGACATCGCAGAAGCGCGCGCGGCCCTGGGCGGCGACGCCCGGCAGCTGTTCGTCGATCACGCTCCGGACGTAGGCGGCAGTTCCGTTCGGGCGATCCCGGAAATCGGCCGGCACCGCGTGCGCCCCGAGGAACGTCGGGACGACGTCCACCGGGCCTTCCTCGCCGAGCCGATGCGCCGCATCGATGAGGCGCAGCTCCGTCGCGAGGTCCAGCCCGTAGCCGGACTTCGCCTCGATCGTCGTCGTCCCATGCCGCAGCATCTCGGCCAGCCAGCGCCGACCGTGGTCGAGCAGCTGTTCGCGGCTGGCCCGCCTGGTCGCCTCGACCGTCGCCAGGATTCCGCCGCCGGCCGCGAGGAGCTCGAGGTACCCCGCGCCGCGCTGTCGGAGCACGTGCTCGTGCTCGCGGCTGCCCGCGAAGAGCAGGTGGGTATGGGGATCGACGAGTCCCGGCGTGACGAGGCCGTCGTTCGCGTCGAGGCGGGCGAAGCGATCGAGGGGTAGACCGGCCTCGTCGAGGATGATCTGGACGTCGTCCGCGGGGCCGGTTGCCACGATTCGTCCGTCCCACGCGGCGACCCAGGCATCCCGACCGTCGAGCGAGGCGACGTCTGACTGGGCGTCGCCGCGACGAAGCCCGCCGGTCATCGTCGCGATCGAGCGAGCGCCCGACACGAGCAGCCCGGGAAGATCCTCGGCGGCTCGGCCCCCCTCGATCAGGCGAAGCGTCATGGCGGGGTCACGCGGACGCCGGCCCCCGGATCAGGCGCCGGTCGTCCGCTCCACGGCGGCGAGCCGGAGCTCGAGCGCCTGGAGCGGCGAGAAGTCGCGCAACCGGATCGCGTCGGCAGCCGTCGCGAGCCGCTCCTCGACGGGTCCGTCGGGATCGGAGCCCGCGTGCCTCGCGACGTCGAGCAGGGCATCGACCGGCGCCAGGCCGATCAGCTCGGACTCGAGCGGCTCGATCCCCTCTTCGGCGGCGAGGTCGGCGACCGCCTCCCACACGAGCCAGATCGGGGTCGTCCGAAAGTCGAGCAGGTTCATCGAGACCTGGGCGACTCCGAGCTCGTCGATCCAGAACCCGTTTGCCTGGACCTTGGGCAGGCCGCCGCCGGACTCGCGGACGCGGCGGGCGATCCGCTTCGCCGCCTCGAGATCCCGCGAGGCGAGGTTGACGTTCCAGGCGATCAGGAAGGGCCGGGCACCGACCGCCACCGCGCCCGCACGAGGATGGGTCCTCGACGGACCGAAGTCGGGCTCGCGACCGTTCTGCCCGATCTCGACCTTCAGGCCCTCGTACTGGCCGCGACGGACGTCGGCGAGGCGAACGCGGTCGGACCTGAACGCGGCGTTCGCGTAGAGGTAGACCGGCAGGTCGAACCGCTCGGCGAGCCGCCGCCCGAACGCTCGCGCGAGCTCTATCGCCTCGTCCATCGAGGTCCCGGCGAGCGGCACGAACGGGATGACGTCGACGGCGCCGATGCGGGGGTGCTCGCCGGTGTGCTCCTCCAGGTCGATCTCGTCGATCGCGGCGCCCACGAGGGCCTCGAGCGCGGCCTCGATTGGCGCCGAATCACCGGCCAGCGTGAAGACGCTCCGGTTGTGGCTGGCGTCGCTCGTCCGGTCGAGGAGGTGCGCGCCGGGAACGGACGACACGGCCGCCGCCAGGCGCTCGACGACGTCGATGCGACGGCCCTCGGACACGTTGGGGACGGTTTCGACGAGGGCCATCGGCCTATCGTGACACGTCCCGTGGCACGGCCGTCGGTCGGGTCGCGTGCAAGGGCTGCTCCTAACGCGCGTTAGACGTTAGACTTCCACGCTCCGGCCGTCAGGCCGTGCCACGATGAGGCCCGCCGTGTGGTCGAACCGCCTCGGACTGCTCACGCGACCCGACTTCCGCCGCCTGTGGCTGGCCGAGACCATCAGCCAGTTCGGAACGCAGGTCAGCCTCCTCGCGGTCCCGACGGTCGCGATCCTCGTCCTCCAGGCGCCGCCGTTCGAGGTGGCGCTGCTCGGCACCGTCGAGTTCCTGCCGTTTCTCCTGTTCGCGCTTCCCGCCGGCGTGTGGGTCGACCGGCTCCGCCGCCGTCCGATCCTGATCGCGGGTGATCTGGGCCGCGCCGCCAGCCTCGCCTCGATCCCGATCGCGTACGAGCTGGGCCTCCTCTCGATCTGGCAGCTCTACGTCGTCGGGTTCATCAACGGCGTCCTGACGGTCTTCTTCGACGTCGCCTACCAGAGCTACCTGCCATCGCTCGTGGACCGGGACGAGCTCGTCGAGGGCAATTCGAAGCTCGAGGTGACGCGGTCGGCGGCGCAGATCGTCGGGCCGGGGCTCGCCGGCGGTCTCATCGGGATTGTGACGGCGCCGCTCGCGATCGTCGCCGACGCGATCAGCTACGTCGGGTCGGCAGCCTTCGTGACCCGGATCCGTCGCGAGGAGGTCGTGCCGGAGCGGAGCGCCGCTGGCGAGAAGGGTCCGTCGATGCGGGAGGAGATCTCGACGGGGCTCCGGTTCGTCCTCGGCCACCCGTATCTGCGGATGATCGCGGGTTCCACCGGCAGCTCGAACCTCTTCTCGAACATCCAGTTCTCGCTGCTCCTCTACTACTTCTACACGGTCCTGGCGCTGACCCCGCAGGCGGTCGGCATCATCTTCGCGATCGGCAGCGTCGGCGCCCTCGTCGGAGCGCTGACCGCGAATCGGATCGCCGGGATCATCGGCGTCGGCCCGGCGATCGTCGGATCGATCGCGCTCAGCTTCCCGGCGGCGATCCTCGTGCCGCTCGCGCCGGTCCAGTCGCCGCACGCCTTCCTGATCGTCTCGTCGGCGCTCGTGACGTTCTCGGCCCTCGTCTACAACATCAACCAGGTCAGCTTCCGCCAGGCGATCACGCCCGAGCGGATGCAGGGCCGGATGAATGCGACGATGCGCTTCATCGTCTGGGGCACGATCCCGATCGGCCAGATCCTCGGCGGCGCGATCGCCACGGCTTTCGGCGTCACGGCCGCGATGTGGATTGGTGGCGTCGGCGCGTTCATCCCGCCACTGTTCGTCCTCTTCTCGCCGGTCCGGCGCCTCCACCGGATGCCACGACCGACCGGTGACGGGCTGGCGATCGACGAGATCGCCGCCGCGAGCGCGCGCGAGGGCCCGGTGACGACACCGGAGGTCACCCTCGGCGAGGCGCTGGACGAGGCTCCGAGACAGACATCCGCCGGCGCGCCCCTGGTGCGGGAGGAAGCGGACCGCCAAGGGAGACGAGTGACACCGACCGATCCGCCGGCGGGGACCCGTCGACCGTCGCCCGCGGGCAGACCGTCGGGCCGGGACGAGACGACCCCGACGCTGGTGCCCCATCAGCGCCGGGGTCGTGAGCGGTCGAGCTGCCGGGCTCGGCCGGGTCGTGAGGTTCGAGGGAGCGCCGGGGTCAGGGTTCCGGCGCGGACCTCATCCTGAGCACGTCGATGCCGCTCCACCATCGCCCGTCCGCGTGATCGCCACCCCCCGATCCGGGGCGGTCGGACGGGCTGGCCCGGCGGTCAGTCGCGCTCGAGCATCGGGATGCGAATCCCGCGCTCCCCCGCCACCTCGATCGCCCGCTCGTAGCCCGCGTCGACGTGGCGGACCACGCCCATCCCGGGATCCGTCGTCAGGACCCGTTCGAGCTTCCGGGCCGAGAGCTGCGTGCCGTCCGCGACGACGACCATCCCCGCGTGCTGGCTGTAGCCGATCCCCACGCCGCCGCCGTGGTGGATGCTCACCCACGTCGCCCCCGCCGCCGTGTTGACGAGCGCGTTGAGGAGCGGCCAGTCGGCGACGGCGTCGGTCCCGTCGCGCATCGCCTCGGTCTCCCGGTTCGGCGACGCGACCGAGCCGGCGTCGAGGTGGTCCCGGCCGATGACGATCGGCGCTCGGAGCTCGCCGGCGGTCACCAGCTCGTTGAAGCGGAGCCCCGCCCGCGCTCGCTCGCCGTAGCCGAGCCAGCAGATCCGTGCCGGCAGGCCCTGGAAGGGGACCTTCGCCTCCGCCATCTCGATCCAGCGACGGAGCGCCGCGTCCTCGGGAAAGAGCTCGAGGATCGCCTCGTCGGTCCGCCGAATGTCGTCGGGGTCACCCGAGAGGGCGGCCCATCGGAACGGGCCCTTGCCCTCGCAGAAGAGCGGCCGGATGAACGCCGGCACGAAGCCCGGGTAGTCGAAGGCGTTCGCGACCCCGGCCTCCTTCGCCTGGGCGCGGAGGTTGTTGCCGTAGTCGAAGGCGATCGCGCCGGAGGCCCGGAACTCGAGGACCGCCCGGACGTGGTCGGCCATGGAGGCCATCGAGCGGCGTACGTAGACGTCCGGCTGCGTCCGGCGGAGGACGAGCGCGTCCTCCACCGAGATCTCGGCGGGGACATAGCCGTCGAGGGGATCATGCGCGGACGTCTGGTCGGTCACGACGTCGAAGCGTTCGCCAGCCTTGGCCCAGGCCGGCTCGATCTCCGCGGCGTTGCCGACGAGCGCGATCGAAACGGCCTCGCCGTTTGCGGCCGCCTGCCGGGCCTGGCGGAGCGCGTCATCGGGGTCGTGGGTGAGTCGGTCGACGTAGCCGATCTCGTGGCGACGGCGGGCGCGGGCCTCGTCGACCTCGATCACGAGCGCGACGCCCTCGTTCATCGTGATCGCGAGCGGCTGCGCGCCACCCATCCCGCCCAGGCCGGCGGTCAGCGTCAGGCGCCCGCGCAGCGTCCCGCCGAAGTGCTGCCGTGCCAGCTCGGCGAACGTCTCGTAGGTCCCCTGGAGGATGCCCTGCGTCCCGATGTAGATCCAGGACCCGGCGGTCATCTGGCCGTACATCGTCAGGCCCTGTCGCTCGAGCTCGCGGAAGTGCTCCCAGGTCGCCCACCTGCCGACGAGGTTCGAGTTCGCGATGAGGACCCGGGGCGCCCACTCGTGGGTCCGGAAGACCGCGACGGGCTTGCCCGACTGGACGAGGAGCGTCTCGTCGTCGGCAAGGCGACGGAGCTCCCGGACGATCGCGTCGAACGCCGCCCAGCTCCGCGCGGCGCGACCGGTGCCGCCGTAGACGACGAGCGCGTCGGGGTTCTCGGCGACCTCCGGATCGAGGTTGTTCATGAGCATCCGGAGGACCGCTTCCTGTGGCCAACCGCGTGCCGAGAGCCGCGTGCCGCGGGGAGCGCGGACGGGGCGAGCGCCGGGCAGGGGCTGGGCCATGGCCTTCGATCCTAGCCCGCGACCGACGACGCGAGCTGTTCACCGAGATGGCGA
>DASXWX010000017.1:0-3828 GCA_036503395.1 Candidatus Limnocylindrales bacterium | reverse complement strand
CCTCGACCGCGCTTCGGTCACTCGTTCGACGCTCGTCGTCCACGCCCGAACGATCCGCCGATCGTGGAGCCGGTCGCTCCATCCGCACCGCGACCGCGCTTGCAGTGCGGTGACAGGCAGCGCGCGGCGGCCGAGCGCGGCATCATCGCGCAAGATGAGCCTCCTCCTCGAGGCCGGCGACTCGCACGTCGCGATCGACGCCGAGCGCGGTGGCCGGATCGCGTCGCTTCTCGTCGGCGGCCGGGAGCTGATCGTCGGGCCGCCGGACGATGCCGACGCAGGCATCGACTGGGGCTGCTACCTGATGGTGCCGTGGGCCGGCCGGCTCGCGGACGGTCGGCTCGAGTGGGACGACGTCCGCACGACGCTGCCGACCACGACCGAGGGGCATGCGCTCCACGGCCTCGGCTACGCCCGGCCGTGGACGGTCGAGTCGTCCGAACGCCGGGAGGCCGTCCTGCGCCTCGCGCTCGGGCCCGCGGGCTGGCCCTTCGGCGGCACGGTCGTCCAGACGTTTGCCCTCCGGCCCGACGGTCTCGTCGTGAGCGCGGAGGTCGAGGCCGAGCGGCCGATGCCGGTCGTCCTCGGCTGGCATCCGTGGTTCCGGTCGAACGGCGATTCGGCGCACGTGACGGTCGCGGCGCGGACCAGCCTCGAGACCGTCGACCGGATCCCGACCGGTCGTCTGCTCCCCCTCGATGAGCGAACCGATCTCGGGCCGAGCGTCGCGATCGTGGGCCGCCCCCTCGACGACGCCTACCCGAACGTCGACGAGCCCGCCTTCGTGGAGTGGGACGGGCTGACGCTCCGGATGGACCTCGAGCCCCGGCCGGTCACGTTCGTCGTGTTCACGCGCGGGACGTCGTTCTGCGTCGAGCCCCAGACCGGCTGGCCGAACGCGATCGCGCTGGCCGCGGCGGGCAGGACGGACACCGGGCTCGTCGAGCTCACGGCCGGCGAGCGGTTCATCGCCACGATGCAGTGGCGCTGGGCCGAGACGTGGACCGCGGAGGGGTAGCGCCGCCGCCGCCACGTCCTGCGTCCGCGCGTTGCCTGCCAGGTCGGCCCTAGGGTCGAGCCGCCTCCATCCGGTCGAGGATCGCCCGCTTGACCCCCTCGAGCGGGATCCGCTCCTGGGTCATCGCGTCACGATCACGGACGGTGACCGCTCCGTCCTCGAGCGACTCGACGTCGACCGTCACGCACCAGGGCGTGCCGATCTCGTCCTGGCGCCGGTAGAGCTTGCCGATCGCCGCCGTGTCGTCGTAGACGGCCATGAGGTCGCGCTTGAGATCGGCCAGCAGCCGCTGGCACGTCTCGACGATCTCCGGCCGCTTCTTGAGCAGCGGCAGGACCGCGACCTTGTACGGCGCGAGGTCGGGATGGAATCCCAGCACGACCCGCTTCTCGCCCCGAACCTCCTCCTCGCGGTAGGCGTCGATGAGGAAGGTGAACGCGGCCCGGTCGGCGCCGGCCGCGGTCTCGACGATCCACGGCACGTAGCGCTCCTCGGTCGCCGGGTCGAAGTACTCGAGGTTCTCGCCCGACGCCGCCTGGTGGTTCGAGAGGTCGAAGTCGCCCCGGTTGTGGACGCCCTCGAGCTCCTTCCAGCCGAACGGGAAGCGGTACTCGACGTCGACGGCCTTCTTGGCATAGTGGGCGAGCTCGTCGGGCCGGTGCTCGCGGGTGCGGAGCCGGGACTCGGCGACCCCGTACGAGCGGTACCAGTCGAAGCGGCGGGGCAGCCACGCCTCGAACTGGCCGGCGGCGGCGTCCGGGCGGACGAAGTACTGCATCTCCATCTGCTCGAACTCGCGCATCCGGAAGACGAAGTTGCCCGGACTGATCTCGTTGCGGAAGCTCTTGCCGATCTGGGCGATGCCGAACGGGATCTTCCGGCGGGCGCTCTGCTGGACGTTGCGGAAGTTGACGTAGCTGCCCTGGGCCGTCTCCGGGCGCAGGTAGACGACGGCCCCTTCGTCCTCGACCGGGCCCATGTGCGTCCTGAACATGAGGTTGAACCGGCGCGGCGCGCTCAGCCGGCCCTGGTCGTCCGGGTGGCGGAGGTTGAGGCGCTCGACGATGCCGGGGTCGCGGAGCTCGGTCTGCGATAGCGCCTCCGTGCCGGGCAGCTCGTCGAGGCGGAAGCGGCGATGGCAGGTCTCGCACTCGACGAGCGGATCGCTGAACGACGCGACATGGCCCGAGGTCACCCAGACCTGGGGGTGCATGAGGATCCCGGCGTCCAGGCCGACGACGTCGTCGCGGAGCTGGACCATCGACCGCCACCAGGCCCGCTTGACGTTGTTCTTGAGCTCCACCCCGAGCGGCCCGTAGTCCCAGACCGCGTTGATGCCGCCGTAGATCTCGCTCGAAGGGAAGACGAAGCCGCGACGCTTCGCGAGCGAGACGATCGTCTCGAGGTTGGCGACGGTCGGGCGGACGTCGTCGCCGCGGGCCGATTCGTCGGGCAGGTCGTCGATCGTGGGGGTCGTCACGGGGTCGGGCTCCGCTGGGTGCCGTCGGTGGCAGGGACGGACGCGGGGTGAGGGCCGCGATGCTAGCAGAGGGCCGCGTCGGTCAGCCGAAGCGGACCCTGGTCGGGCGGAGCCGCAGCGGGTGGGGGTAGTCGGTCGAGAACTTCTCGGGCGTCCAACCGTACCGGTCGAGGAGCGACTGGTACTTCGCGAGGAAGGCCGGATGGTCGCGGCCCTGGACCGCATCGGGCTCGAGCGTCGCCTCGGCCTCGACGATCACGAGGTCCTCTCCCTCGTCGTCGGTGTTGAGGACGAAGCTGACCTGCGGGTTCGCGGCGACGTTCCGGTTCCGGACCGCCGTCCGGTAGCTGTAGACGAGGATCGATCCGTCCTCCCAGAGGAACCAGACCGGCATCGTCTGGGGCTGGCCGAGGGGCGTCACCGTGGTGAGCCAGCCGATCCGCTCGCGCTCGAGTCGCTCGACCGCGTGGGCGCCCCTGGGATCGTTGGGCTCGATCACGTTTCCTCCTCGTGGCCCGGAAGCGTAGCCGCCAGCAGGCGCAACGCGTTCTCGCCCATGACGGCGCGGATCGCGGGCTCGTCGAGGCCGGCCGCGAGCAGCGCGTCGGTGACGAGCACGAGGCCCGACGCGTCGAATGGGATCCCGGGCGCGCCGTCCCAGTCGGAGCCGAGCGAGACGTGTCCGACGCCCGCGACCCCGATCGCGTGCTCGATCGCGCGCGCGACCGCGGCGGCGTCGCGCCCGCAGGTCGCGGTCGGCCAGAACCCGATCCCGATCAGGCCGCCCGTCGCGGCGATCCGCCGCAGCTGGTCGTCCGTCAGGTTGCGGACCGACGGGCACGTCGCGGCGACGCCGGTGTGGGACGCGATCACGGGCCTCGTCGCAACCGAGACGACGTCGTCGATCGTGCGTGGCGACGCGTGGGCGAGGTCGACGAGGATCGATGCGGCCTCGAGTCGGGCCACGAGCTCCATGCCGGCCTCGGTCAGTCCGCCGCGCTCGACCCCGTGGGCGGAACCCGCGAAGGCGTTGTCGCCGAAATGGGCGAGGCCGAAGATCCGGTAGCCCGCCGCCGCGAGGGTCGGAAGGTTGCCGGGATCGCCCTCGAGCGGCCACGCGCCCTCGATCGCGAGGATGCCCGCGGTTCGCCGGCGACCGGTCGGGCGCTCGCCCGGGCGCTCGGTCCGGTGCCCGAGATGGTCGCGAAGGTCGGCGGCGGAGCGGACGACGGTGAAACCGCCGTCCGCGGCGCCCTCGAGGCGACGCGCGCGCTCTGCGACGAAGAGCGCCCGCGCCAGCGGGCTGCGCCACGTCGCGCGCGGCCAGCCG
>DASXWX010000016.1:0-7684 GCA_036503395.1 Candidatus Limnocylindrales bacterium | reverse complement strand
GTCCGTATCGCGTCCGCGTCTTGACGGGCCGGTCGTTTCGCGATTCGCCCGGAATTCCACCGGCGTTCCGATGGTCCGCTCGATCCCTACGACCGCCATCCCCAACGAACAGCAACGTGATCGCCGCTTCGGATGGCTCTCCCGGCCAACACCCCGCCGACCGCGACGAGGTCACCAATGTCATTGGAATCGGGCAGATCGTGCGTGTCCCGCGGACGCGGGCGCGACACGCGCCTACGCTTCGCGCGTGCCGAAGGAGAAGCCCGCACCCGACCCGGCCGCTCTCAAGCGGACGGCGGCCGGCCGCTACGAGACCGGCGACGGGCGGTTCACGATCGAGCAGGAATCGGCGGGATCGTGGGCCCTCGTCGACGCCGAGCAGACGAACGAGCTCGGCCTGCCGCTGGTCCGTGGTCCGTTCGCGACCCTGGCCGCGGCGAAGGACGCCCTCGCCTCGGCGCGCGAGGCGCCCGCTCCGCCCTCGCCGCTCGAACGGCGGCTGAAGGAGGCGAAGCCTCCGCGCCCGGCACGATCCGGCGATCGACACCGCCAGGCTCGGCCATCGACGTCATCGACCGAAGAGCCTCCACCACGCCTCGAGGCCCGGCAGGCGCGCCCCGGCGACGCCGCCGCGATCGTCCGGATCTACAACGCCGGGATCGAGTCGCACGAGGCGACGTTCGAAACCGAGCCGCGCTCGCGGGGCGACATCCTCGGCTGGCTGGACGGACGCCATCCCGTCGTCGTCGTGACCCGCGGCGACGACGTCCTCGGCTTCGCGGCGACGTTCGAGTACCGGTCCCGGTCCGCGTACGTCTGCGTCGCCGAGTTCTCGGTCTACGCCGATCCGGACCACCGGCGCGAGGGCGCCGGCCGGCTCGCGATGGAGTCGCTCATCGAGGCGGCGACCGAGGCCGGCTTCTGGAAGCTCGTCTCGCGGGTCTTCATCGAGAACGAAGGGAGCCGAAAGCTGCTTCGCTCGGTCGGCTTCCGCGAGGTCGGTACGTATCGCCGCCACGCCCGGCTGGACGGGCAGTGGCGCGACTGCGTCATCGTCGAGCGCCTCCTCGGCGAGGCGCTCGAGGATTGACAGGGGATCTGGTGGGCCGGGGCAGAATCGAACTGCCACAGCCGAAGGCGAGGGTTTTACAGACCCTTGGGCTCACCACCTGCCCAACCGACCCACCGGCACGCCGCGCTCCGTCGGCCAGGGGCCCGGTCGCGGCGACGGGGGATGGTACCCGAGGCATGCTCGGTCGTGCGAGCGGAGAGGGACGGGTGGGGTGGTGGAGATGAGGGGACTCGAACCCCTGACCCCCGCGATGCGAACGCGGTGCTCTCCCAGCTGAGCTACATCCCCACGCCTGATCGCCGTCGCGGTGACGGCCGCGAAGTGTAGCACGCGACCTCTCCGCGCCCACTTGGCGGACTCGAACATTTGTTCTATCTTGGTCGCGATGGCGCTGCCGCCGGGGGATGTCACCGCCGCTCTCGCGACCCTCCGGTCGCGATGGGGCGCGGCAGCTCCGCGGCGGGGTCTCGAGGGCGACCTGCGGCCGACCGAGGCCGAGACGGACGGCGCCCTCGCGATCGCGCCGCTGCCGGTCGAACCGGTCGAGCCTGCCGGCACCCCGGCGCCCGGTCGGCCCTCGGATGCCCCTCGAGAGGTCGTGTCGACCGGCTTCGCCGCGCTGGACGCGATTCTCGGCCCCGGCGGCATGCCGCTCGCCTCGACGGTCGCGTTCCGCGGGGCCGGGTCGAGCGGGGCCGTGACGCTCGCGCTCAGGCTCGTCGCCGAGGCCCAGGCCGCCGGTTCGCTCGCCGCCTGGGTCGACGTCACGGGAACGCTCGATCCGGTCGAGGCCGTCGCCCGTGGCATCCGGCTGGACGACCTGGCCATCCTCGCCCCGGCCTCGCTCGACGAGGCCATCTCGATGGCCGGGACGCTGCTCCAGGCCCGCGCCGTGGACGTGGTCGTGCTCGACCTCGGCCCGGGCAGCGGGTCCCGAAGCACGCGTCCGGCCCGGGTGAGCGTGGAGCGCTTCCGCCGGGTCGCGGCGGTCGCGCGTCGATCGTCGGCGCTGCTCGTCGTGATCGAGCCGCCGGACGGCGCCGGCGACCTCGACGGGGCCGTCTCGGAGGCCGCCGCGCTGCGTCTCGTCCTCACCCGTCGAGCCTGGATTCGGCTCGGTCGTGACGTCGTCGGTCAGGAGACCGAGGCGACCGTCGGTCGCAGCCGGTTCGGTCCGCCGGGGAGACGGGCGGGTCTCCGCATCCTCTACGCCGACGGCGGGCGGCGCGATTCCTGCCTCCAGCTCCCGGAGCTCCTATCGACCGATGCGCCTCCTCCATCTCCTCTGGCCGCACCTGCCGCTTCGTCTCGCGGCCTCGCGCGCGACGGCCGACCCCCGCTCAGGCTCGTTCCCGACCGGCCCGCTCGTCCTCGGCGGCCAGCCATGGACCGCGGGCACCGTCCTCGACGCGAGCCGCGAGGCGCAGGCTCTCGGCGTCCGGCGTGGGATGCCGCTCGGGACGGCCCATCGACTCTGCCCGGAGGCGACGTTCGTCGATCCGGCTCCTGACGCCGACCGGGAGGCGGTCGAGGCGGCCTTCGAGCGCCTCGCTGCGTTCAGCCCGGGACTCGCCGGGACCTCGGACGTCACCGACCCGGCGTTCGGCCGGATCGAGGTCCAGGTGGACGGGCTCGGTCCGCTCTGGGGTCCCGACGACGTCCTCGTCGCGCGGCTCGCGGACGCCGTTCGGAACCTGCTCCCGGGCATGCCCCGAGCGGGCATCGCCGGAACGCGGTTCGCGGCGACGGTTGCGGCCGCCCATGCCGATCCCTCGGTCGCGACGATCCCGCTCGTCGTCCCGATCAGGGGTGAGGCGGACTTCCTCGCCCCGCTGCCGTCCGCGCTCCTGACCCCGGACCTGGAGATCCGGGCCCGGCTCCGGCGCTTCGGCCTGCGGCAGATCGGCGCCGTCGCGGCCCTGCCCCGGACCGCGCTCGTGGCCCGGTTCGGCACCGAGGGCGGGCGCGTTCACGCCCGGGCCGTCGGGGAGGAGACCGACTCGTTCCGGCCTCGACGGGCCCCCGAGCGGCTCCGGCTCGCGCTCCCGATCGATCCTCCCGTCGGCGACCTCGAGCCGCTCCGATTCGTTCTCCACCGCGTCGCGGTCGCGCTCGGCGAGCAGCTCGTCGGGCGTGGTGCGGCCACGGGTCGTGCCGAGCTCAGGCTGACGCTCGACCGAGCGTTCGCCCGTCCCGACGTTCCCGAGCGGGTGGCCTTCGAGCAGCGCTTCCCCGAGCCGACGGCGGAGGGCGAGGCGATTGAGCGTCTGTTCCTCGTCCGGCTCGAGCGGACCCCGCCGCCGGCCCCCGTCGAGCGTCTCGAGCTCGAGCTGTTCGACGTCGCCCCGGCGGCCGGTCAGCAGCTCGCGCTGTTCGCGCCGCGTGCAGCCGGCGGCGTCCCGACGGTGATTCGTCGCGCCCGACTCGACTGGCAGCTCGCGCGGCTCGCCCTCGCGTTCGGCGAGGACCGCGTCCGGCGGGCCTCCATCGCGGATCCGGAGGCGCCGCTCGCCGAGCGACGAGCGACGTGGGCGACGGTCGGCTCCGGGTCGCGCGTCCTCGATGGCCGATGACCCGCCTCCTCCACGCGCACCCGGCGATCGACGTCGAGCTCGACGATGAGCGGCTGGTGGCGATCCGCTGGAACGGCCGCCGTGAGCCGGTCGAGGTCTGCAACCGCTGGCACGTCGAGGAGGACTGGTGGCGCGAGCCGATCGCCCGCGACTACTTCAAGGTCGTCGGCGAGCGCTGGCTCGCGCTCGTCTACCGCGACCGGGTCGACGACACGTGGCACCTGGAACGCCTCTACGACTGAAGGCTCGCCGCCGGTGCGCCGCCATCGCCGCGTTGGCGTCTCCGCTGCTCGCTCACGCACGCGCCGCCCTCCCGAACCACCGCTCGGCGGCGTCGCCCAATGACGGGTCGCCGATCGCACCCGTCCAGGCCACGTAGCCGTCGGGCCGAATGAGCACGGCCGATGGAGCAGGGACGGCTCCGACCACCGGGAGCTCCCACTCGCCCCGGTATCTGCCCTCGACGAACCGAACCGCGTCACCTGTGGGACGCTCGCGCCGAAGCGGGCGGTCGAGGTTGAGAAGCACGGGCCGGGCGTCATGGAGGAGCGCGAATACCCGCGTCGGGCCGTCAGGCGTCTCGAGATCGAGGTCCGGCATCCGCCGACCGAGCAGCGGATGACCTTCGCCGAGGTCGTAATGGATGTCGAGCCCCGACAGCATCCCGCCCATGTGCCGGCGAGGCTCGGCCATGGCCAGGAGCTCGTTCATCTGCTCCCGCAACGCCTCGTGCCGGACGTCGGGTGTGCCGAGCGCGACCTGCGCCATCGTGTAGCGGAGGACCCGCGCGGCGACCGGACGGCGTTCCGCGTCGTACGTGTCGAGCAGGACCGCGGAGGAGGTCCCGTGGACGACCTGGGCGAGCTTCCAGCCGAGATTGACGGCGTCCTGCACGCCGGTGCTGAGACCCTGCCCACCCTGCGGCGGGTGGACGTGGGCCGCGTCGCCGGCGAGCAGAACCCGACCCCGGCGATACGCCGTCGCCTGCCTCGTCGCGTCGGTGAACCGCGAGATCGTCGTCGGATCATGCGCGCCGAAGTCGGTGCCATAGGCGGCGACGAGCGCGGCCCGGACGTCCTCGAGCGTCGGCTCCGCGCGGTGTTCGACCTCCCGCTCCGCGAGCACGACCCGGAACGGTCCGCCGGGCTCCTTCGGGTCGACCGGTCCGACTCCGCCCCCTTCGGGGCGCGCGCCGACCTGTGGCTGGTCGGCCATCTCGACCTCGGCGATCACCCAGCTCGTCGTCGGGTCCGCGCCGACGAAGTCGATGCCCGCGGCCCCGCGAACGATGCTCCGGCCGCCGTCGCAGCCAACGAGGTACCCCGTCCGGACGCTCGTGCCGTCCGAGATCGAAACCTCGAGGCCGTCGTCCCGTTCGGCGAAGCCGAGCACCTCCCGATCGCGAAGAATCGAAACCCCGAGCTCGCCGACGACCCACTCGGCCAGGATCCGCTCGATCTCGCTCTGCCGAAGCGCGAGCGTGTAGTTGTGGCGGGTGGGGAAGTCGCCGATGTCGTGGCCGATCTGGGCGACGCGACCCGCGGCGAGGAAGCGTTGGGCGATGCCGCGCTGGTCGAGGATCTCGATCGTTCGAGCCTGGAGTCCGCCGGCGCGGATCCCCGTCAGGTCATGGCTCGAGCGACGCTCGACGATTGCGACGTCGACGTCGGCCAGGGCGAGCTCGCCGGCCAGCATGAGGCCGGTTGGACCCCCGCCGGCCACGACGACCTCGTGGCCGGTCGTCATGGCCGCCGCCGCCGGGCGAGACCCGATGCGGGCCTCAGGCGACCGCCGGCGCCCTCGGTCAGCGCAGCTCCGCCGAGCCCGGCACGACGACGGCGACGACGAACAGGATCAGGAACAGCCCGACGACCAGGAGCAGCAGCCCGAGGTCGCGTGGATGGGCAGTCTGCATCGCGGTTTCCCCCCGCGCGCTCTATGGCCGAATCTCGCGCTCGGCCACGTCCGAATGATAGACGCGCGCAGCTGCCAACGGACGCCGATCTTCACGAATCTTCACGAAACGCGGGCGGCGTCGCCGCTCAATGGCGCGGGACGTTCGCGGCGACGAGAACGACGACGAGGCCGATGAGTACGACGGCGAGCAGGACTGCGCCGACGAGGTCTCGAGTCCGGGGTTCCACGCCTTCATCGTAGCGACCGAAGCTCGGATCTTTCGGAAATGGCAGGGCCCCGTCGCCGCGTACGACGGGGCCCTGCGACCGTCGGCCCGCTCACCAGGCCGTCCGGCGAGGTCGGCGTTCCCAGCCGTCGCAGCCGGTTCGCCGCCCGAGCGTCCCGTGCCCCCAGGCGCGGAACGATCTGAAGTGCTAGAGGCCGGTCTGCGCGGCGATCGCCGCCGGAAAGACGACCTCGATGAGCAGGATGGCGAGCGCCGCGAGCGCGATCCGAACCGCCAAGCTCCGGAGTGCGGCTGGGTGCGTCGTCATCTCGGCTCTGTGACGTGGGATGGCTCATTCGTGTTTCGTTCTCGGCCGAAGTTCCCGCCCATCCGATCGTCCTGGGATCCGGTGAGAGCTCCGTGGGACGAAATCGAACATGCGTTCTATCCTATGCGGTCCCGATGGCGTACGCGGAGCTCCACTGCCACACGAACTTCTCGTTCCTCGACGGTGCCTCGTCGGCCGACGACCTCGCCGACCGCGCGGCAGCCCTCGGGCTGACCGGCCTCGCGATCGCGGACCACCAGGGCCTCTACGGCGTCGTCCGGTTCGCCGAGGCCGTCCGGGAGCGAGACCTCCGCCCGATCCTCGGCGTCGAGATCGAGCTCCTCGACGCCGCCGTCCCGGATCCGCGCTCGATCGTCCTGCCTCGCCCGCGTCGCGCACCGCGCGACCGACGGGTCGCCGCCACCCAGACATCCGCGGCCTCTGAGCCCTTGGCTCCGTCGGACGGCCTTCCCGTTCGACCCGTCCCGACACGGACGCGGTTGCCCGGGCACAGGCCGGCGGTCAAGGAGGACTACCGCGGCGTCGGCGACGGGCAGCGCGGGCCGCACCTCGTCCTCCTCGCCCGCAATGACGCGGGCTATCGGAGCCTGTGCCGGCTCGTCTCGCGGGCGAACCTCGCCGGGACGAAGGCCGTCCCGCGCTTCACGCACGAGCTCCTGGCCGCCGACGTCGAGGGCCTGATCGCACTGTCGGGCTGTCGCGACGGGGAGATCGCACGTCGCCTTGCAGCGGGCGATCGGCCGGGAGCCCGGGAAGTCGCCCGTCGCTACGCCCAGCTCTTCGGCTCGGTCGGTCGCCACGGGGGTGGTTTCCATCTCGAGCTCGAGCACCATCTCCGGGCCGAGGACGACTGGCTCGTCGGCGAGACCGTGGCGCTCGCGGACGAGCTCGGGTTGCCCGTCGTGGTCACGAACGACGTGCACTACGCCGAGGCCGACGGGCGCGAGCTCCACGACGTCCTGACCGCGATCCGGCACGGTCGAACGCTCGATACCCTCGCCGACCTCCGTCGCCCCGATGCCGAGTCGTACCTGAAGTCCGAGGCCGAGCTGCTGGCCCTGCCGCCGGGCGAGGAGTCGCTCGGGGCGCGAGTGGCCGCGCGCTGGCGCGAGGGGATCGAGGCAACCGCCTGGCTCGCCCAGTCCTGCTCGGTCGATCTGGGCTTCGAGCGCTATCGCTTTCCCGGCTTCGAGGTCCCGTCGGGCGAGACACCGTTCAGCCAGCTCTCGCAGCTCTGCTGGGACGGGGCGCGGCGGCGGTACCACCCGCTCACCTCGTCCGTCGTCCGCCAGCTCGCTCATGAGCTGGACGTCATCGAGCAGACGGGGCTGTCCGAGTTCTTCCTCATCTGCTGGGACCTGATGCGGTTCGCGAAGTCACGCGGGATCCCGGCCCAGGGCCGCGGCAGCGCCGCCGATTCGATCGTCGCCTACGTCCTGGGGATCACCCGAGTGGACCCGATCCGGCACGACCTCCTTTTCGAGCGCTTCATCAACGAGGGCCGAACGAGCTACCCCGACGTCGACATCGACTTCAGCTCCGAACGGCGCGAGGAGGTCATCCAGTAC
>DASXWX010000015.1:0-2061 GCA_036503395.1 Candidatus Limnocylindrales bacterium | reverse complement strand
GAGGCGATCTGGTCGTTCCTGACCTCGGTGAACGTCGCCGTCGCCCAGATCCTCGTGCTGGCGCTCATGGCCGTGGTCGGGATGACGATCCGCCAACTCCCCTCGTTCGCGCTGCTCTCGCCATCGGACTACGCGATCGAGCTGGCCAAGCTCCACGATCGCTACGACCCGCTCTTCGGGGCCGCGGTCGTCGACGTCCTCGATCGGCTCGACGTCTTCCACGTCTTCTCGTCGTGGTGGTTCAGCCTCGCCCTCGTCCTGCTGCTCGTCTCGATCGTCGCCTGCACGATCGACCGGACGCCGCGGCTGTGGCGCGACGTCGCGGATGTCCGGGTCGTCCAGCCGGAGGCCTACTTCGACCCACGCCTGCCGAACCGCGCCGCCACCGACGGCATCCCGATCGAGGCCCTCCGCTCCGCGCTGCGCCGCAGGCGCTTCCGGCTCCGCGAGGCCGAGGCCGCCGGCGTCCGCTACGTCTACGGCGACCGGAACCAGTACACCAGGCTGGCGACGCTCCTCACGCACACGGGGCTCGTCCTCTTCCTCGTCGCCGCGGCGGTGACCACGAAGCTCGGCCTCGAGCGAGGCCTCGCCGTCCCGATCGGCGACACCCAGACCGTCCAGTCGATCGGCACGCCGGACCTGCTCGTCGTCAAGAACTACGACTTCGAAGCGCCCGGGCTCGATACGGGCCAGGCGAGCGACTTCAGCACGGACCTCGGCGTCTTCCAGAACGGTCGGGAGATCGCCCGCAAGACGATCCGGGTCAACGACCCGCTCTCGGTCGCCGGGTTCACCTTCCATCAGAACGGCTTCGGGCCGGCGCCGGACCTGCTCGTGTCGGATTCGAACGGCCGGCCGCTCTGGTCGGGTCCGGTGCCGCTCACGGACTCCGTCGGCGACGTGCCCGTCGGGACGCTCGACGTCCCGGGGCGTCCGGCGGGTCTCCAGCTCTTCCTCGACCGCGCCCCTGACGGCAGCGCGGACGTCGTGATCCTCCCGTATGTCGCGGCGCCGACCGCGACCGACCCGAACGGCGTCGCCACCGGCGTGCCCGTCGGGCTCGCGCCGGGGGCGTCGGCACCGATCGCCGGAACGGACTTCTCGGTCGCCGTCCGGTCGATATCGGCGTACACGGTGCTGATCGCCAAGAACGACCCGGGCCAGGGGATCGTCTGGCTCGCCTTCGGGAGCCTCATCGCCGGGATCGTCATCACGTTCTACCTGCCACGCCGCCGCGTGTGGGCCCGCCTCCTACCGGACGGGCGTCTCGCGCTCGTCGCCCGGGCCGACCGGTACGTGGACCTGGAGCACGAGTTCGGGGGCCTGCTCGAAGACCTCGTCGCCGCCCGGACCCACGCGGCCGCGTCCGCACCCGGCTGACCGCGCGTGGCGACCCTCGCCGACGTCCGCGGCGCGGTGTTCCCGGCCGCGTCGGACGCGTCGGGACCGCTCGCGCCGGTGGCCGCCGACGTCCGGGTCGCGTGGGTCCGGGTCATGCGGTCGCGGGTGCCGGCCTTCGACGCACTCGATCCGGGGGACCTCGTGGTGGTGCCGGCCGAGGCACTCGCGGTGGTCGCGCCGGACCCGGAATCGACGGCGGCCCTCGCGGATGCGCTCGCGCAGGCGCGCGTCGACGGCATCGTGGCCGTCGGCGACCCCGCCGCGGTCGGGCAGTTCTCGGAGACCCTCGCCGCCAGTGCCATTCCGCTCAAACTCCTCGCCGCCGGCGAGCCGGGGGCCGTCGAGCGGAGTGCGATCGGTTTTCTCATCAACCGGGGTGCGGAGCTCGAGCGAATCGCGGGCGAGCTCGAGCGGCGCCTGGAGTCACTCGCCCTCGCCGGGCGAGGGCCGGACGCACTCGTGGCCGAGGTCGCGATCGCGCTCGGGCGCGGCGTGGCCCTCGAGGATCGACGGGGTGCCCCGGCCGCGATCCACGCGCCGCCCGGTGCCGACGCAGCCGCCGCCGCGCGCTATGCCGGAGCCGGCCGTACGCCGGCGGCGTTCAGGGTGTCGCTGCCGCCGACGGATGGCGGGCGGACCGGCGGCTCGCTCGCTCTG
>DASXWX010000014.1:0-2989 GCA_036503395.1 Candidatus Limnocylindrales bacterium | reverse complement strand
TTCTCCTCGCGGCTCGGCAAGAACGGGACGCCGCCGGACAACCTCCCGGTCACGGCCGAGGTCACGTTCGACAACCCCGACGGCTCGGGCTGGAAGGTGGCCTCGTCCGCTCTCACCGTCCGCGGGCGGGTGCCCGGGATCGAGGAGGCAACGTTCCGGGAGCTCGCCGAGGACGCCAAGGAGAACTGCCCGATCAGCGCCGCGATCAAGGGCAACGTGAAGCTCTCGGTCGACGCTCGGCTCGAGCCAGCGTAGGCCTCTCGGAGTTTCTCGCCCCGCGGCCCAAACGACGGCCGCACGGCACCGGACGGAGCCTTCTCCGGTGGTTTGTCTCGTGCCACGAGATACGCCGCCCGATGACGCTCCAGGGCCGGGCTCGTGTCCCTAGGCGACCGTGAGGAGCCGGCGCGGGTTGTCGACCGTGATCGTCCGGATCGTCGCCTCGTCGACGCCGCGCTCGCGCAGCCGCGGCAGGAACGACTCGGCGAGGTACGTGTAGCCGCTGCCGCCGTAGTGGCGGAGCTGCCCGTTATGACAGACGTCCTGGCTGAGCAGGATGCCATCGGCGTGTCCCCGTGACAGGAGCTCGAGCAGCAGGTCGACGACGCGCGGCTCGCCCTTGCGCTCGAGCGGTGTGAACTCCATGCCGAGGAAGTCGAACTCGACGCAGGCTCCGCGCTCGACGATCGACAGGTAGTGATCGAGGCGCGGGTACGAATCGGCGTGGCCGATCACGACGCGTGTCGGGTCAGCACCCTCCTCCTCGAAGATCCGGAGCTGGGCAAGCCCGACCGGGCTCTGGACCGCGTGGGTCGTGATCGCGAGGCCGGTTCGCCGAGCAGCCCGGGCAGCGGCTCGGTGGACGCGCTCCTCGCGGGCCGAGACCCACGGCTTGTCCGTTCCGATCTCGCCGATGATCCCGGCACGAACCGACAGCCGCCGGCCGTCGCCGTCGTCGACCTCCTCGCCCACGGTCGCGTCGCGAACGAGCTCGTCGGCGAGGTCGTCGACGGTCCGGCGGTCGATCAGCGCCTCGGCCGGGTAGTAGGCGTCGCGGTACCAGGCCGTGCCCGCGACGATGTTGAGACCGCTGTCGCGCGCGTAGCGGACGAGCCGGGCAGGGTCGCGGCCGACGCCCTTCGGCGTCACGTCCACGAGCGTCGAGCCGCCGGCCTCACGGAAGCGGCTGATCTCCGGGAGCAGGATCTCGTCGTCCGGCGTGAGCTCCCAGTAATCCCAGCGGTCGGGGACGTGCCAGAGCGCGATGCCGGTGTGCTCGTGCGGCAGCGTGACTCCGACCTGCCGCGGATCGATGTCTCCGAGGACGGTTCGGACGCGCCCTGCCGGCACGCTCAGGAGGCCCTGGCCGCGGCGGCCGGCGGCGAGACGAGATCGAACGGCTGGGCCGGCACCGCCGGAACCTCCGGGCGGGCCGGAGCCGCGGCGGACGCCAGGAGCAGCTCCACGATCGTCCGCGCGCGCCGCTCGTGCAGTCCCCGCCGAAACGCGGTCCCCTCCTCCATCCGGATGAGGACCAGCCCGTCGAGGAGCGCGGTACAGGCCATCGCCACGGCGTCCACGTCGAGCCAGGCCGGAAGCTCGCGGCGGGCGACTCCCTCGTCCAGCAGCAGCCGGGCCGCCGTCGACAGCTGCTCGCGTCGGCGGACGAGCATCTCCCGGACGCCGGCCTCCTGGTCGGCCTCGGCCCAGGCCTGGACCAGGTAGGCCGCGGTCATCGAGCCGTCGGGCGGGTCGAGGACCGAATCGACGAAGAACGACACGGCGATCGCGAGGCGTTCGGCAACGGTCCGGCCATCGGCCAGGCGTCGGCCGAGCTCGCCGAGCCCCTGACCTCCGATGAGGTCGCAGGTCGCGAGGAACAGCTCGTCCTTGCCGGCGAAGTGCGTGTAGATCGCGCCGACGGAGAGGCCGCTCTCCCGGACGACGTCCTGGATCGTCGCGCGGTGGAACCCGCGCTCGGCGAAGACCCGGAGCGCCGCCGAAACGATGCGGTCCTTCATCTGCTGCTCGTGGGCGGCGGAGATGCGAGGCACGCTTCCCTCACGAAAGAGAATTGCCGCTCGGATTGTAGGCACCGTCGTCAACCCGAGCCCTGTTGACAAGGAGAATTCCCGTTCTCTATTGTGCGCGCGTCATCACCGAGGACGAGGTCGCTGATGTTCGTTCGCTGGGGCACGTTCGTCTACCGGCACCGGAGAGTCGTCGCGCTGGCCGCGATCGTCCTCGCGATCGCCTCGGTGCCGCTCGCCGCCCGCGCCGGCGGAGCCCTCAGCTCCGGCGGCTGGCTCGACCCCGGGTCAGAGGCGGCGCAGGTGAGCGATCGGCTCGCGAACGAGTTCGGCGCCGGTCGAAGCAGCCTGGTCGTGCTCTTCACCGCGCCCGAGGGCACTCGCGCCGACGAACCCGCGTTTCAGGCGGCGGTCACGGCCAGCCTCGACGGACTCCGGACCGACCCCCGCGTCGCCGGGATCGCCGATTACGCCACGACGCGTGCGTCGCGGTTCCTCTCGGTCGACGGACGATCGACGTACGCCGTAGCCCAGCTCGGCCTGACCGACGAGCAGTCCGTCGGAGCCCTCGAGGAGCTGCGCTCGAAGATCGCAGCGCCGACCGGCGCGACGGTCCAGCTCACGGGCTACGGCCCCGTGACCAGGGATTCGGCCCACCAGTCGGAGGTCGACCTGCAGACGGCCGAGACGGTCTCGCTGCCGCTCGCCCTGCTCATCCTGCTCGCGGTCTTCGCGTCGCTCGTGGCCGCCGGCATGCCGCTCCTCGTGGCCGGCCTCGCGATCCCGACGTCGCTCGCCGCCATCTATCTCGCCGCGCAGCAGACCGAGATGAGCATCTTCGTCCAGAGCATCGCGACGATGCTCGGGCTCGCACTCGCGATCGACTACTCCCTCTTCCTCGTGAGCCGGTTCCGCGAGGAGCTGGCGCGAGGTCGAACGGTCGAGCAGGCGGTCGAGCG
>DASXWX010000013.1:0-4440 GCA_036503395.1 Candidatus Limnocylindrales bacterium | reverse complement strand
CTGATGAAGCGAGTCGAAAACCACCCGAGAATCCGCGTCGTACGTCGCCGGATCCGTCGGGAGCTTGAAGAAGTCAGGCACGGCCAGCGTCGTCGTGTTGCTTCCGTCACGGTGGCTCATCGTCATCGTGAGGTTGACGATCTGGATCACGTTGTCGGGGCCAGCAGCCACCCATGGATCCGGCGGCTCGAGCTCGAAGTCGTTGTCGGCGTGCGTGAGACCGGCGCGAGCGTCGGCGTCGAGAGCGGGCGCGCCGCTGTCGGTGGCGAGAGTGGACGCGGGCGCCGGTGGGATAGGAGTTAACGTCCGGCGCGCGTTCAGGTGCGCCGCCGTGAGATGGGGTAGGGCCGCCTCGGGCCGGCGCGCCGGGTGCCGTGGGCCCGTGGGCGAAACCGTCCTCGGTTCATCGCCTCGACCGACTCCTGTCGGGATGCGACGCCCGCCGACGTGTGAGTCGAGCGAGGGGTGCCCCGCGAGGTGCGTCCTCGTCGCGGCAGCGGGCGCGGCCACGAGCGATGCGCCGAGAACGACGGCGGCGACGGCCGCCAGCAGGCGACGAACAGGCATGACTCCCTCCATCCCTCGTCGCCATCCCCCGGGACCGCGACCTTCCGCATCGTAATAGTTGCCAAGCAGTCAGGAACCCCCCGCACGAGGGATGTCGGCCCTTCCGGCGAGCCCCGACGCGGTACGGTGTGCCGAGGAGGGCAGATGCTCGCGCTCGACACGATCCGCCTTGCGCCGAAGGCGCTGCTGCACGATCACCTCGACGGCGGCCTGCGGCCCGCGACGATCGTCGACCTCGCCCGCGAGCACGGCTACGACGGCCTGCCGACGACCGACCCCGACGAGCTGGCGGCCTGGATTCGCCGCGGCGCCGACCGCAAGAGCCTCGAGCTCTACCTCGAGACGTTTGCCCACACCGTGGGGGTCATGCAGGAGCGCGACGCGATCGTCAGGGTCGCTGCGGAATGCGCCGAGGACCTCGCCGCCGACGGCGTCGCCTACGCCGAGGTCCGCTACGCGCCGGAGCTGTCGACCGAGCGCGGGCTGACGCTCGACGAGGTCGTCGAGGCGAACCTCGAGGGCTTCCGGATCGGCGCCGAACGGGCGGCCGCCTCAGGCCATCCGATCGTCATGAAAGTCCTCGTGACCGCGATGCGCCAGTTCGCCCGGTCGCTCGAGGTCGCCGAGTGCGCGGTTCGCTGGCGAGACGCCGGCATCGTCGGCTTCGACATCGCGGGCCCCGAGGCCGGCTACCGGCCGACCCGCTACCTCGAGGCGTTCGACTACGTCCGCCGCGAGAACTTCCACATCACGATCCATGCCGGCGAGTCGTTCGGGCCGCCGTCGATCTGGGAGGCGCTCCAGTTCTGCGGCGCCGAGCGCCTCGGCCACGGCGTCCGGATCGTCGACGACATCGAGGTCCGGCCCGACGGGTCGGTCTCGCTCGGGCGACTGGCCGCATTCGTCCGGGACCGCCGGGTGCCGCTCGAGATGTGCCCGACCTCGAACGTCCACACGGGTGCGGCGCCTTCGATCGAGGCGCATCCGATCGACCTCCTCCGGCGCCTCCGCTATCGCGTCACGGTCAACACCGACAACCGCCTCATGTCGAACGTTTCACTCTCGGGTGAGTTCGCCGCGCTCGACGCTGCCTTCGGCATCGGGCTCGGCGAGATGGAGTGGCTGACGATCAACGCCATGAAGAGCGCCTTCGCCCCGTTCGACGAGCGCCTCCGGCTCATCAACGAGGTCGTCAAGCCGGCCTACGCCCACCTCCGTGCCGAGCAGACTCGCGTGGTCGTGGCGTAGTCGCTCCGCCGACCGGTCGCCTACCGGCGATTTCTCCTTTCCCACAGGAATTCCGACGATAAGGGCGCCCGGCACCGGCGCACGCGCCGGGCCGCGGACAACCGACGCGAAGGGCGCGCCCGCACGCCTACGGCTGGTACGCCACCTCGCCATGGACCGCGAGGTCGAGGCCGAGCTGCTCGTCCTGCTGCGGCACGCGCAGGCCGAGGACGAAGTCGACCAGCTTGACGATCCCGAAGGTGGCGACGGCGGCGTAGGCGATCGTCGCGCCGACGGCGAGCGCCTGCGTGACCACCTGGCCGGGGTTGCCGTCAATGAGGCCGGGCGCGGCGTTGATCGCGGTCGTGGCGAGGACGCCGGTCGCGAGCGCGCCGAAGATCCCGCCGACGCCGTGGACCGAGAAGACGTCGAGCGCGTCGTCGATCCGAAGCCGCTCGCGGAGAAGCGTCGCCGAGTAGCACAGGCCGCCCGCCACCAGCCCGATGACGATCGCGCCGCCCGCGGTCACGAAACCTGAGGCCGGCGTGATCGCGACGAGCCCTGCCACGGCGCCGCAGGCCGCCCCGACGACGCTCGCCTTGCCGTGGTGGAGGTACGAGGCGAGGACCCAGGTGAGCGTCGCCGCGGCCGCGGCCGTGTTCGTGACGAGCAGCGCGTTCGCGGCGAGGCCACCGGCCGTGAGCGCCGAGCCCGCGTTGAAGCCGAACCAGCCGAACCACAGGAGCCCGGCCCCGAGGACCGTCATCGGGATGTCGTGCGGCTCGAGCGCCTCGCCGTTCGCGACCCGCCGCCCGATCAGCAGGGCGACGACGAGCGCCGACACGCCCGACGACGCGTGGACGACCGTCCCCCCGGCGAAGTCGAGCGCGCCGAGCCGGTAGAGCCAGCCGTCGGAGGCCCAGACCCAGTGCGCGATCGGCGAGTAGACGAGGAGCGACCAGAGCACGGTGAAGATCACGAACGAGGCGAACCGCTTGCGCTCGGCGAAGGCGCCGGTGATGAGGGCCGGGGTGATCGCCGCGAACATCAGCTGGAAGGCGCCGAACAGGACGAACGGGATCGTCGGACCGTAGGTCGAGTTCGGGGTGAGCGTGACGTTGACGAAGCCCGCGTAGTCGAGGCCGCCCAGGAGGCCGTGCCCGGTGACGTCGCGGCCGAAGGCGAGCGAGAAGCCGACCAGAACCCAGACGACGCTCACGATGGCGAGCCCGAAGAAGCTGTGCATGATCGTCGAGAGGACGTTCTTGCGGCGAACCAGCCCGCCATAGAAGAGCGCGAGCCCCGGCAGCATGACCATGACCAGCGCGGTGGCCACCAGCATCCAGGCCGTGTCGCCACCGTCGATCGTCGGGCTCGCCGTGCTCATCGATCCGCACCCTCCGCGCCGCGCGAGCCGGGACGGGTCGCCCGGACCCTGGGCGCAGGCTACGAACCGACGGCGGGCGGCTCCAGCGCCGGCAGGTGGAGAAGCGAGGGACGGCGGCGCGTCGGAAAGGTTGCGATCATGTCGCGGTGAGCACCTTCGACGAACGCGCCGCCACGTGGGACACCCCGGAGCGACAGGAGCGGGCGGAGGCCGTCGCGGCGACGATCCGTGACGCCGTCCCGCTCCGTCGAAACATGCGCGCGATCGAGATCGGCGCCGGGACCGGCCTGCTCGGCCTGGCGCTCGCGGACGACGTCGGCGACCTCGTCCTGTCCGACCCGTCGGCCGGCATGCTCGAGGTCACGGAGCAGAAGATCGAAAGGCTCGGGCGCCCGAAGACGTCGGCGCTTCGCTTCGACCTCGTCACCGACCCCGCGCCGTCCGAGCCGTTCGACCTTGCGATTTCGCTCCTGGTGCTCCATCACCTCGAAGACACGCTCGCCGCGCTCGGCGCGATCCGCGATCTGCTCGGGCACGGCGGCCGCATCGCCATCGCCGACCTGGCGACGGAGGACGGCTCCTTCCACAGCGAGGACGCCGAGGGGATCCACCACCAGGGCTTCGACCCCGAGGCGCTCGCCGCGGTGGCCCGTGAGGCGGGCTTCACCGAGGTCGAGACGCGCGTCGGACCGTCGATCGAGCGCGACGGGCGGGATTACCCGCTCGTCATCCTGCTCGGTCGGCGACCGTAGCCTCCGCTGCCGGCGTCGCCGCGGTCGGATCGGAGTCTCGCCGAGTCGGCGCGCCCACGTCCAGCGCTCCGCCGGCGACGCGAAGCCCGTAGCCGCGTCCACGGACGTTTCGAAGCCCGGGATGGCCCTCGGAGATCAGCTTCGCGTTGAGGCGCCCGAGATGCGTCCGGAGCACGTCGTGATCGACGGTCGGGTCGTCCGGCCAGATGGCGCGGATGAGCGAACGGTGGTCGACGATCGCGCCGCCATGTGCGGCGAGCGTCGCGAGGAGCTCGAGCTCGGTCGGCGTGAGCGCGAGGTCGTGGCCCTCGATCGTCGCCCGGTGGCGATCGACGTCGACGACGAGCCCGTCGAGGCTCCGTGGCGGCACGACCGGGCGGGGCCGGCGGCGGGCGGCGGCGTTCACGCGGGCCACGAGCTCGAGGCGGCGTGCCGGCCGGCCGATCACGTCGTCGGCGCCGGCGTCGAGGAGCGCGACGACGAGCGCCTCGTCGTCGATCCCGGCGA
>DASXWX010000012.1:0-1876 GCA_036503395.1 Candidatus Limnocylindrales bacterium | reverse complement strand
GTGTCCAGGCGCTCTACGCCGGTCGCCGGATCACGGACGAGGGCACCGAGATCGCCGTCGTCGCCGTCTGGCGCGATCGCCTGAGCCTCCACGCCTTCGCCCGCTCGCGGCCGACCGGCGCGATCGACCCGGCCTTCAGCTCACAGCTCGAGCCGTGGCTGTTCGAGACCTACGACTGCCTGCCGCCCGACCGGCTGACGATCCCGCCGACGGGCCCGGCGACGCTCGTCGTCGACGAGGCCGGACGGTGCGTCGACGCGACGCCCGGTGTCGAGGGCGTGCTGGGAATGCCGGGCGAGCTGTTGATCGGCAAGGGCCTGGGCGAGGTCCTCGACGGCACCTCTCGGGGCGTGCTCGACGAGGCGCTCGGGGCCGACCGCACGGCATCGGTCCGGCTCAGGATGATGCCGTGGCCCGGCACGGCGACCGAGGTCGCCGCGGAGATCGATGGCGACGTCCGGCGCGACGGCCTGCGGACGATTACGCTCCGATCGGTCGAAGCGGGGGTCACGGCGGGCGAGCGCCGAACGATCCCGGCCTGAGCCGAACGAGCGGCACATCCGGCCGCCGCCGGTCGTCCAGACGAAGACGCCGGGCGGCGACTGGCAGGTTCGTGCGCCGCTCGGCGTCGCCATTTCAGCCCGCGAGCGCGACGAGCCTCCGTCCCATTCGCCGCGCGGCCTTCGCCCGGTGCGAGATCGCGTTCTTCGCCTCGGCCGTCCACTCGCCGAACGTCCGCCCGTCGACGGGTTCGACCGCAGGCTCGAAGACGGGGTCGTAGCCGAAGCCCGCGGTCCCGCGTGGCGCGACGGCGATCCGGCCCCGGCACGTACCGCGCGTCTCGGCGACCACCCGCGGGCGGTCGGTCCCCGGTCCGCTCGGCAACGCCAGCACGAGGACGCAGACGTAGCGGGCTGTCCTCCCGTCCGGCGGCAGGCCGTCGAGCTCGCGGAGGAGCTTGCGGTTGTTGTCGGCGTCGGTCGCGTCCTCGCCGGCGTAGCGCTTGGTGCGCACACCCGGTCCGCCGCCGAGTGCGTCGACCTCCAGGCCCGAGTCGTCCGCAAGCGTCGGCAGCCCGGTGCGGGCGGCGTAGAAGCGTGCCTTCAGCCGCGCGTTCGCGCCGAAGGTCCGGCCGTCCTCGACGGGCTCGAGCCCGGGCTCGACCCCTGCGTCGTCGAGGGTCATCAGGTCGACGTCGACGGGTCCGAGGAGCTGCCGCAGCTCGCGCAGCTTGTGCTCCGAGCGCGTCGCGACCACGACCCGGAGTCGACTCATCAGACGGCCTCGGGGCGACGTGTGCGGGGCACACGTTCGACTTGCCCCATCTCGGATCCGTTTCTCATGTGCGTCTGGCGCACATCGAGCCTCGGCAGGAGCAGAGAAGCGCGGCGCCTACCGTCGGACCTTGGCGAGGGCCTCGGCCTGGGCGGCGAAGAGCCGCTCGAGCCCGCTCGTCGCGAGATCGAGGAGCGCGTCGATGTCCGAGCGCGCGAACGGCTTCCCCTCGGCGGTCCCCTGGATCTCGACGAACGTGCCTGCGTCCGTGCCGACCACGTTCATGTCGACCTCGGCGTGCGAGTCCTCCGAGTAGTCGAGGTCGAGCATCCGGACGCCGTCGATGATGCCGACACTGACGGCCGAGACCTTGCCGACGAGCAGCCGCTCCATGCCATACGTGATGAGGGCTGCCCCGAGCGCGACGTAGCCGCCGGTGATCGATGCGGTCCGGGTGCCGCCGTCGGCCTGGAGGACGTCGCAGTCCACTGTGATCGTCCGCTCGCCGAGGCGAGCCATGTCGACGACACCGCGGAGCGACCGCCCGATGAGCCGCTGGATCTCGTGCGTCCGGCCGCCGATCCGTCCCTTCGACGACTCG
>DASXWX010000011.1:0-12666 GCA_036503395.1 Candidatus Limnocylindrales bacterium | reverse complement strand
GATCCGTACGCCCGGAATCGATCGATGATCGGGCCGATGCTCCCGATGTTGACTGCGGTTGCCGCCCAGCTGTTCGACCTCGGGACGTTCCTGATCATGGTCCGGCGCTTCGGCGCGGAGGCGGAGGCCAACCCGCTCGTGGCCGCCCTCTTCTCCGACTACGGGACGCCGTTCGTGGCGCTCGCGAAGCTCGCGGCGCTCCTCCTCGTCATCGGGCTGGCGGTCTCGACAGCGCGGCGGTCGCCGCGAGTCCGGCTTGTCGCCGGCGCCCTGCCGCTGGCCGTCGCGATCGTCGCCGGGCTGGTCGGCGGCCTCTCGAACACGCGGGTGCTCCTCGGCTGAGGTCGCCATCGACGGTTCATCCCCCGCGAAACGCAGCAGGCTCCGCCAGGCTCGGCGATCCGGCGGCTCCCGCCGAACTCGGGACGGGGACCGTGCCTGCGCGAAGCTGATCGAGCCAGCGTCGGAGCTGGCGGTGGACCGAGGGGGCGCCGACGAGATCGACGTCGTCGAGCGGCCATTCGGCGGGGAAGAGGAGGAAGGGAGCGGTCTGGGGGCCGCCGATTCCGCCGTGGGACCCGACGAGCTCCTCGAATGCGGCGACCTCGCCGAGGGTCGCGTCGTAGAGGCTGTTCACGAGCAGGTCCGGGCAGTGCTGGAAACCGTCGAGGCGCCGCAGGTGGTCGGCCGCCCGCGGCCCGAACGGCGCCAACGGATCGATCCCGTCGATCCGATCGTCCGCGAGGACGTGCAGCCCGGAGGCCCCGACCGCGACCGGACCATGCTGCTCGGATCGGACGAGGACGAAGCCGATCCCGGGATGGTTCGCCAGCGCGCCCACGAGCCCCGGGTGCTCCTCCTCGACCTGCTCGAGGGTGCGGCGACCGGGCCGGTCGGCGAAATAGACGAGCCCGAGGTTGCCCGAGGCGCAGACGACGAGGTCGGGCCGCGATTCGGGAGTCGTCGATTCGCCCCGTGTCGTGGCGGCCGCGGCGCGCCGCTGCTCGTCGCCCGCCGCCGGCCCGAACACCACATAGCCGTCGCGGGTTCGCCGCCGCAGCGACCGGGCGGCGGTTCGGCCACCGAGGCCGGTCGATCGGGTCAGCTGGGTCAGGAAGGCGTTGACGGGACCCCACGCTTCGCCGGCGCCGGTCGCCGCCACCATGGTCGCCTCGTTCGCCATCAGCTCGCGGACCGTCTCCTCGAGGGTCGTCCCGAATCGCTGGCGAAAGGTCGCGCCCTGGCTCTGGCCGTGGTCCGAGAGGACGACGATGCGGTACGGCCGGGGAGCGTCATGAGCGGCGAGCTCGAGCGACCGCAGGACCCGGTCGAGGCCCTCGAGCGATCGCATCGCCTCGAACCGCTCCGGGCCCGCGTGGTGGGCGAGCTCGTCGTAGTCGACGAAGTCGACGTAGATGACCGGGGAGGCCCGGTACATCGCCTCGATCGCGAAGGCGACGTTGAGGTCGCGGACGAGAACGTTCGTGGCCGCGCGCAGGATCGGGAACGCCCCGAACCGGTCGACCCGCGGCCGGACGTCGAGGCGGGCCTGCCGGAACGCCTGGTAGAGCTCCTTGAGGACCTCGGCCACAAAGAGCACGAGGGCGCGGGCGAAGCCGTAGGGATTGAGAAAGTACGAGTAGAACGACCACGGCTGGATGGCCGTGCCCGGATCGGCGAAACGACTGACCGTCAGCTCTGCCCGGGCTGCATCGCCGGAGACGAGCGCGCTGATCACCGTCCCGTCGGCGAGCAGCCCGCGACCGTCCGAGAGCCGGCGCTCCACCTCGGCCGCATCAGTCGGGCGGTTCGAGACCATCAGCCGACCCCGATCCTTCTCGTACCAGCGGAAGCCGGGGATGTCGTCGTTGTCGCCCCACAGGAGGCCGGCCTGGACCGCCGACGTCTGCGACGGCAGCCCGCAGTCCCAGCCGACGAGGCGGTAACGACCCTCCCGAACCCAGCGCGAGAGCGTTGGCGTGTTGCCGTTCCGGATCGCGTTGCCCAGGACCGGGGCGGCCAGACCGTCGAGCTGGACGAGAAGCAGACCCGGGCTCGATCGGTCGGCGACGTGCGCCTCGCGGGCGACGAGGCGGCGGATCAGCTGGGGATAGAAGGCGTCGTCATCGCTCAGGGACAGCATCACGGCGACGAACGTCTGGACGATCGTGATCACGAGCGCGGCCGCGAATGCGGCCTGGAATCCGCTCACGTGGAGCCCGGGTACGAGCGGCTGGGCGAGGAGGACGACGAAGGCGTTGAGGACGAGGCTGAGCAGCCCGGCCGACAGGACCGTGAACGGGAGGGTCAGGAAGACGAAGATCGGCCGGATGAGGGCGTTGAGGAGCGCGATCACGAGGGCGCCCAGAAACGCCGTCAGAACGTCGGAGACGAAGAAGCCGGCCACGATCCGGTCGACCAGCAGGAGCGACAGCCCGCCCAGCAGCCACGAGTAGAGGCCGCGCCGCAGGAGCGCGACGCGGCCCGGCCGCCATGTGGTGAGGACGTCGATCTGGAGCGCCCAGAACGCGAAGAGCCGAGGAAGATGGGTCAGCGCGAGGACTCGGCGGAGGGGCGAAGGGCTCGGGCGTTCGTCGTCGCCGGTCATCGAGCGGCGATCATCGCCCATCCGTTAGAGTCCGCGCGTGGGCATCGTCCTTCGGGTCGTCGTCAACGCGATCGCGCTCTGGGCGGCGGCGCGCTTCGTGCCCGACATCAGGTTCCCGGCGGCCGAGCGCTTCCCCGCGGACGACTGGTGGAAGCTCGCGGTCGTCGCCCTGATCTTCGGCCTCATCAACGCCTACGTGAAGCCGATCATCAAGGCCCTGTCGTTCCCCGTTCGGCTCATGACGCTCGGACTGTTCACGCTCGTCATCAACGCGGTCCTCTTCCTCGTCCTTGCCGCGATCTCCGACGCGTTGAACCTTGGCCTCCACGTCGGCGGCTTCCCGCCCGACCTCGGCGTCTCCACGCTGGTCGCCGCCGTCCTCGGTGCGATCGTCATCAGCATCGTCTCCACGATCCTGAGCCTCGCCGTCCGGGACTAGGGCAGCGTCCACATCTGACGCTCACCGACCACCGACGAGACGGACCGCGCCACGGTCGGTCCGAGACCAGATCAGCGCGGTCCCGGGCCATGACGCGGTGCCCGTCAACGAATCGACCGCGTCGTCAGGGTCGACCGGATAGGCGAGTCGAAGCTGGGGTGACGCCGCCTTGGCCGCTTCCCGGTTCGCGCGCGTCCACCGAACGACGAGCAGGCGGGAGACGTGCGTCTCGGTGTCAACGTCTGCCCATCCCTCCCACGACGGCAGCGAATTCGCCTTCTCGGTCGACCAGCGCACGAGCTGCTCGACCCGCTTGAGCGCTGACACCACGTCGCCCGCGACGACGATTCGTGCGCGCTCGTCCTGGAGCACAACGTCGATCCACCCCGCGACGGTCGGCGAACGCGGACCTCGCTGGCGGCGAGCCAGCGTGGGTGGAGCGCTGCGAGCATCGCCTCCAGGATCGGCACCGAGAGGCGATCGAAGATCGCCGGTCCGGTGTTCGGGTAGACGTGCGCGCTCAGGTCGGCGCCGAGGGCCGCCGCGAGTCGCGCATAGGCGTGGAGCGACGGTCCCGCGGAGCCATCGAGGACACGCGAGATGTACGGCTGGGAAAGGCCCGAGGCGCGGGCGAGGCCTACCTGTGAGACGGCCGCGTCCTGGCTGAGCCGCCTCAGGTCTTCGGCGAGGCGAAGTCTGATCGTGTGTTCGCCCCGACGCGCGTCGAGCGCGACTCGTCGAGAGGTCATGGCCGATTTGAACAGGTCGCGCTCACCTGGGAATTACGCGCGCCTCATGCCAGAATCGGCCTGCCGCCATGTCTCGCGCGCATCGCTTGAGTACGCGGATGCATGAATCATGCATCGTCGGAATGGACCTGAGGCTCCTCCGGTTCCGAGCCGCGGAAATACAGCCCGCGAGGCATCAGGGCGACGACGAACGCCGGCAGGGATGCGCGGGGGACATAGCTCGCGCGGCAGGCCCCGGCGCCGGCTCGGTGCCGCCTCATGCCCGACGAGCATGACGTTCGGCCGAGGGGTGCTCGGTTCATGCCTTACGGGCATCAAACGGACGTCCGACCAGACGGCGAGTGTCGCTTTCATGCCAAGCTGACTTCGGGTCCGCTGTCCGAACAGAAAGCCATGCGCGACAGGCATACGCGGCCGAAGTCAACGAACATCTGTTCGAAACGCTCGGTGGCGGGTAGAATCGGCCGGTGCCCCAGGAGCAGCTCGTCGTGCGTGGCGCGCGCGAGCACAACCTCAAGAACGTGGACGTCGCGTTCCCGCGGGATCGGCTCGTCGTCATCACCGGCCTGAGCGGCTCGGGCAAGAGCAGCCTCGCCTTCGACACGATCTACGCGGAAGGGCAGCGCCGCTACGTCGAGAGCCTGAGCGCCTACGCCCGGCAGTTCCTGGGCCAGATGGAGAAGCCGGACGTCGACCAGATCGACGGCCTCAGCCCGGCGATCTCGATCGACCAGAAGGGTGCAAGCCGGAACCCGCGGAGCACGGTCGGCACCGTCACCGAGATCTACGACTACCTCCGCCTCCTGTTCGCGCGGATCGGGCACCCGCACTGCCCGAACGGGCACGAGATCACCCGCCAGACGGTGCAGCAGATCGTCGACCAGGTGCTCGAGCTGCCCGAGGGGAGCCGGCTGCTGGTCCTCGGCCCGCTCGTCAAGGATCGCAAGACCGAGGGTGATCGTGTCTTCGAGGCGGCGCGGCGGCAGGGCTTCGTGCGTGTCCGGGTCGACGGGGAGATGTACGACCTGTCCGAGGCCCCGACGCTCGACCGCTACAAGCGGCACACGATCGAGGTGGTCGTCGACCGCTACGTCGTGCGGAGAGCCGAGGCACCGGAGGGCGCGGAACGCGACGCACTCGGCCGGCCGATCGACCCGCAGACCGGCGAGCCGATCCGCGACCCCGACGCGCCCAGGCTCGCCGACTCGATCGAGACCGCGCTGCGGCTCGGGGAGGGTGTCGTCGTCGTCGCGCCGGCACGCCGTGAGGGTGAACCGGAGCCGGCGTTCGAGGATCGCCGCTACAGCGAGCGTTTCAGCTGCCCATACGACGGCTTCACGATGGACGAGCTGGAGCCTCGCTCGTTCTCGTTCAACTCACCCCACGGCGCGTGCCCCACCTGCACCGGCCTCGGAACGCAGCTGATCGTCGACCCCCAGCTGCTCGTCCCGGACCGGGACAGGAGCCTCGCCGAGGGCGCGCTCGTGCCATGGTCGAAGCTGCCGATGGAGGAGAGCTGGCGGCTCAAGATCGTCGAGGCGATCTGCGACGCCCACGGATGGGACTTCAATTCGCCGGTTCGGGACCTTCCCCAGAAGGCGCTCGAATACCTGCTCTACGCGCCGAAGGACGAGCGCGTCGTCGTGCGCTACCGCCACGAGCGCGGCGAGAACAGCTACAGCGCCACGTTCGAGGGCCTCGTCAGCAACCTTGAACGCCGCTACCGCGAGACCGACTCCGAGTACATCAAGACCGAGCTCGAGAAGTTCATGGTCAACAAGCCGTGCCCGACATGCGGAGGGAAGCGGCTTCGCCCCGAGGTTCTCGGCGTCACGATCGACGGCCGCAACATCTCCGAGGTGGCCGCGCTCTCCGTGACCGACGCCCTCGGCTGGATCGAGCGGCTGCCTGATCGGCTGACCGAGCGCGAGCGGACCATCGCCTACCAGGTCCGCAAGGAGATCCGGGCCCGACTCGGGTTCCTCGTCGACGTCGGGCTCGACTACCTCACGCTCGATCGAACGAGCGCGACGCTGTCCGGCGGCGAGGCGCAGCGGATCCGGCTGGCGACCCAGATCGGCACGACGCTCATGGGCGTCCTCTACATCCTGGACGAGCCGTCGATCGGGCTCCAGCAGCGCGACAACGCGAAGCTCCTCGCGACGCTGACGCGCCTGCGCGATCTCGGGAACACCGTTCTCGTCGTCGAGCACGACGAGGAGACGATCCGCACCGCCGACTGGGTGATCGACATCGGGCCCGGGGCAGGGGAGCACGGCGGCGAGATCGTCGCGAACGGCCCGCCCGAGGCGATCCTCGCCGAGCCGCGCTCGATCACGGGGGCCTACCTCCGCGGCGAGCGCGAGGTCGCCATCCCAAAGCGACGCCGGCTCGGCAACGGGAAGTCGCTCGTGATCCGCGGCGCGGCCGAGCACAACCTCAAGGCGATCGACGTCGAGATCCCGCTGGGGCGGTTCGTCGTCGTCGCGGGCGTCAGCGGTTCGGGCAAGTCGACGCTCGTCACCGACATCCTCTATCCGGCCCTCGCCCGCGACCTCAACGGATCGCGGCAGCCGGTCGGCGCCCACCATTCGCTCGAGGGCGTCGAGCACGTCGACAAGATCATCGAGATCGACCAGAGCCCGATCGGGCGGACGCCGCGCTCGAACCCGGCAACGTATGTCGGCCTGTTCACGACGATCCGGGAGCTCTTCGCGGGCGTGCCCGAGGCGCGGGTCCGGGGCTACAAGCCCGGCCGGTTCAGCTTCAACGTCAAGGGCGGCCGTTGCGAGAACTGCAAGGGCGATGGCCTGATCAAGGTCGAGATGCAGTTCCTGCCGGACGTCTACGTGCCGTGCGAGGTCTGCCACGGCAAGCGCTACAACCGGGAGGCGCTCGAGATCCACTACAAGGGCAAGTCGATCGCCGACGTCCTCGAGATGACCGTGGAGGAGGCGCTCGACTTCTTCTCGGCGGTCCCGAACGTCCGGCCCAAGCTCCAGACGCTCTTCGACGTCGGGCTCGGCTACATCCACCTCGGCCAGCCGGCGACGACGCTCTCCGGCGGCGAGGCCCAGCGGGTCAAGCTCTCGACCGAGCTCTCGCGCCGAGCGACCGGCAAGACCCTCTACGTCCTCGACGAGCCGACGACCGGGCTCCACTTCGCCGACGTCGAGAAGCTTCTCCAGGTCCTGCACCGGCTCGTCGACGCCGGCAACTCGGTGGTCGTGATCGAGCACAACCTCGACGTCATCAAGACCGCCGACTGGATCATCGACCTCGGTCCGGAGGGCGGCCACCGCGGCGGCGAGATCGTCGCCGAGGGGACGCCCGAGCATGTCGCGCGGGCGCGGGGCTCGGCCACCGGCGAGTACCTTGCCCGCGTTCTGCGTGGCGAGCCGCTCGTGCCGCTGTCCGACGTCTCGTTCGCCGAGGCCGCGGGCCACGGCAACGGCCATGCCAAGGCGGCCGAACCGTCGGTTCGAATCGCCGCGTCGCGGAAGCGGGCCGCGGCCGCCCGATAGGATCGCGCCGTGCCCGACGTCGACTTCGCCTTCCTCGCCGACGCCGCCGAGACGATCCCCGGCCAGAAGTTCCATGTCCTCGGAGGCGGCGTGAGCCGGATCGCCGGCGTCCAGTTCCCGCTTCGGCAGCCACATCTCGCGCTGGTCGTCGGGCTCATGGTCGCGCCGGGGGAGGTCGAGCGAGAGCACGAGCTCGCGTTCTCGGTGAGTGCGCCGGATGGCACGGACGTTGCCGGCGGCAGCGGGACGATCGTTCCGCACGCGAGCGGTGACCAGCGGGATGCCCTGCTGACGTTCTCGGTCGACCTTTGGAACGTCACGTTCCCGGCCCCCGGGGAGTACTCGGTCCGGATCCGGGTGAACGGCTCCGAGCGCAAGCGCCTGCCGCTCGTCCTGGCGCGCCAGGCGCCGGGTCCTGGCGAGAGCCCGCCGCCCGAATTCTCGGCGCCGCCGGGAGCGTCCGGCAGCGCGCCGAACGCCTAGGTGGCGGACGCGCCGAGCGGCCGTGGCCGACGGCCCGTCGGTCCGGCCCGCCACGAGGTCCCCGCGATCGACGAGGCCGCGCTCGTCGCGGCGCGCAACGCCGACCGACTGCTGGCCGGCGCGCGGGAGGCGGAGGCGGCGCGGTGGACCCGCTTCCTCGAACCCCTGCCCGACCAGCTGCGGGATGACGACGTCCGGTCGCTCCGGGCCGTCGCGGCGCGGGCGCGAGCGGCGTACGGGCCGAAGGACTCGATCCGTGACGTGCTCGCTCCGGAGCTGACGGAGCCGTTCCTGGACTCGATCGACCGGCTCATTCGAGAGCTCGCCCGGGCGGCCGTTCGCCGCTGAGAATCACGCGACCGGCAGCTCGGCGGGATCGAAAGCCTCGAGGAGGAAACGCGACGGGACGGCGGGGTCGAAGCTCAGCGTCAGGGACCGGCGCGCGCGGGTCCAGGCGACATAGGCGAGGCGCCGCTCCTCTTCGAGCGCGCGCTCCGGCTCGAGCGCCTCGCCCACGCTCCGGTCGTTCGGAAACCGGCCCGCCTCCATCCCGACGACCGCGACGTGGTCGAACTCGAGGCCCTTCGTCCCGTGGATCGTGGCCAGCGACAGGAGCGCGTCGTCGCGACGCAGCTCGAGGATCCGCCGACGCCGCGCGGCGATCGCCTCGGACAGGGCGTCCAGCGTCGCATGGGGCGGAGCCCAGGCGAGCAGTGCCGCCGCCAGGTCGACGAGGGACACGTCCTCCTCCGGCGGATCGCACGTGCGTTCTTGGTCGGCGACCGCAGCCCGGACCCGTTCGAGCGCGACCAGCAGCGGCAGGCCCTGGACGATGGGCTCGCGGGCGCGCTCGATCAGTCCGTCGAGGCGCGGATCGTCCGTCAGCAGCGTCAGCTTCGGCGCGCGGAACGGACGACCGAGGTCGAGGGCGGCGTCGACGGCCGCGAGCAGCTCCGCGTTCGTGCGCGCGAGCACAGCCGACGTCGTCCCGTCGTCTGGCCACGTTCGAAGGACCGTCCTGATTCGGACCTGGTCGTCCGAGGCGTCCGGCGCGAGCACGAGCCGGCCGTCGGCACGGGCGCGGGCGAGGATCCGTTTGGCGAAGCGCTCGCGGTTGACCGAGACGAGCCGGACGGCGCGCTCGACGACCGGAGCTGGGCAGCGGTAGTTCGTGACGAGATCGACGCGAAGCAGCCCGGCCAGGGAGGTGTGGAGGGCGAGGACGCGGCGGACGTCGGCGAGGCGCCAGCCGTAGATCGTCTGGTCGTCGTCGCCGACGAGGAAGATCCGGTTCGCAGGCTGCGCCAGCAGGAGCGCGAGCCGGAGCTGCGAGCGATCGACGTCCTGGACCTCATCGACGAGGAGGTGCGTGCAGCGGCGTCGCCAGCGCTCGAGCAACGCCTCGTCCGCCCCGAGGGCGGCGATCGCTCGCCCGACGAGGTCGTCGAAGTCGAGCGCGCCCCGATCGCGAAGCTCGCGCTCGTAGGCGGCGAACGCGCTCAGTGCCGGACTTGGCGACTCGACGAGCTCCCGCTCGGCCTCGGTGAGCGTCAGCCCGCGATCGAGCTTGAGCCGTGACAGCAGATCGTAGAGGCGCCGGCGGGCGTCGGGCGGAGCTTCGGGCCAGAGGGCACCGACGACTTCTGCCCGATCGACGAGCGCCGAGACGTCCACGCCCGCGTCGGCGAGGATCTCGCGGCCGAGCGCGTGGAACGTTCGAACGCGGAGGCGCGCCGCGTCGACGTCGAGCGGCGCGAGGGCATCGCCGAGCCTCAGCCGCAGCTCCTCGGCGGCCCGGACGTTGAACGTGATCGCCGCGATCTCGTCCGGGCTCGCCCCGGATCCGACCAACCAGGCCACCCGCGCGACGAGTGTCGTCGTCTTGCCGCTGCCGGCCGGCGCGACGCACAGCACGGGCCCGGGCGGCGCCGTCGCGGCGGCGCGCTGGTCGGCGGCGAGGCGGGCGAGTCGCTCCGCGACCGACGACGGCAGGGCCGAGGCGGGCGACGACGCCGGAGGGGCCGTGATCACGCGATCACGATCGACACAGTCGCTTATGTGGGACGTATCTCGAGGGTTGCAGAACCGTTGCACCGCGTTAGCAATCCGTCCCGCCGGCGTTATCGTGGCCCTCGAGGCTCAAGACGCCTGGCCGCCGCCGGGAGGGCCCGCGCGACCGGCGCCGTCGGTGATACCGCCACCGCGAGGAGGAGAGGATGCGCCCGCGCCCGCGATCGCCCCTGACCGTCGTCCCCGTCGTCGCCGCCCTCGTCGGCCTGCTCGTTGCCGCCCCCGCGGCGACGCTGGCGGCGAAGGGCGCTGGCGGACCGTCGTCCGAGTCGTGCCAGCTCGGCCCGGATGGCACGGTGAAGCACGTCGTCTACGTCCAGTTCGACAACACCCACTTCATGCGCGACCGCGAGAACGTCCCGTCGGACCTCGAACAGATGCCGCACCTGCTCGACTTCATCCGCAACAACGGGACGCTCCTCACGAACGACCACACGATCCTGATCTCGCATACGGCTGGCGGCATCCTGTCCTCGCTCACGGGCGTCTATCCCGACCGACACGGCCAGATCGTCAGCAACAGCAACGTCCGGATCTCGTCGACCGGCGGCTTCTCGTTCCCTAGCTCGTTCGGCTACTGGACCGACACCCTGAGCGCGGCGAACACGCCAACGGCGTTCAACATGGTCACGCCATCGGGGGACAACGCTCCGGCACCGTGGGTTCCGTACACGCGCGCGGGCTGCGACTTCGGGGCGATTGCGACGGCGAACACCGTCCTCGAGAACACGAGCACGCTGCCGGGCGGCGACATCACGAAGGTGTTCGGGAACCCCTCGCCGCAGCAGGCGGAGTCCGACGCGTCACGGGCCGCGCCGCGTGGGACGGCGCTCAGCCAGCTCGCCCAGACCGACTTCGTGGGCTTCGCGATCCATTGCGCCCAGGGCTCGGCGACCTGTGCGAACGGACAGGACGACCTGCTGCCGGCCGAACCCGGCGGCTACGACGGGTACAAGGGCCTGTTCGGCGCCCAGGAGATCGATCCGCTCCTGACCGGCCAGAGCGCATCGACGCCGGTCACCGACCTGCTCGGTCAGCCCATCACCGATCCGTTCGGACAGCCCGGCTTCCCGGGATTCGACGGGATGTTCGCGGCGACCTCGCTCGCGTACACGGCCGAGATGCAGGAGGCCGGTGTCCCGGTGACGTTCGCCTACATCTCCGATGCGCACGACTTCCACGGCGAGGCCGGCGAGGTCCACGAGGCCTTCGGTCCGGGGTCCGCGGGATACGTCGCCCAGCTCAAGGCCTACGACGACGCGTTCGCAGCATTCTTCGACCGCCTCGCAGCGGACGGCATCAACAAGTCGAACACGCTCTTCGTGTTCACGGTCGACGAGGGCGACCATTTCGTCGGCGGGACGCCAACGCCGACCGACTGCGACGGCGTGACGACGCCATGCGACTGGACCGGGCAGGTCGGCGAAATCAACACCAACATCGACACGCTCGTCGCCGAGCAGTTCCCGGATCTCGCCGCACAGTTCCTCGGCTCGAGCGCGCCGAACGCGTTCACCGTCCATGGCGACGACGCGCCGACGTTCTACCTGGCGGAGAAGGGGAGCGGGGCCCTGTCGCAGACCGACCCGGCCACCCGCGAGTTCGAACGGGACGTTGCCGGGCTCACGGCGGTCAACGCGTACACCGGCAGCACGGATCCCCTCATGGTCCGAATGGCCGACCAGGCGGAGCAGAAGCTGCTGCACATGTACACGACGGGCGATCCGAGCCGGAACCCGACATTCACCTTCTTCGGCGATGCCGACTACTTCCTGACGGACTTCCCGGCGAGCACATGCGAGACCTGCATCAATCCGGCTTTCGCCTGGAACCATGGCGACATCCAGCCGGAGATCGCGACGACCTGGCTCGGCTTCGTCGGGCCGGGGATCCGGCAGCTCGGCGAGGACGGCGACGTCTGGACGGACCACACCGACGTCCGCCCGACGATGCTCGTCGATCTCGGGCTCGAGACGTCCTACGACAACGACGGACGGGCGATCACGGAGGTTCTGACCGGAGACGCGGTGCCGCTCGCGCTCAACCGCCACCGCGGCAGTCTCCAGTCGCTCGGCCGGGCTTACAAGCAGCTCAACGCGCCGTTCGGATCGTTCGGGTTGTCGTCTCTCGCCGTCGCCACGCGAGGGATCCAGACGACCGACGAGGACGCGTATGCGTCACTCGACGCGCAGCTCGACGAGTGGGGGGCGCGACGCGACGAGCTCGCGGCCCAGATCCGATCGGTGCTCGCCGACGCGCAGTTCGGCGGGTCCGCGCCGAGCACATCGACGATCCGGTCGCTGACCAGGCAGGCCAGGGCCCTGGTGGCGGAGGTCGAAGCCGCGGCACCGTAGGTCCACCCGATCCACAACGGCTGAGACGGGCCCGTTCGGGCCCGTCTCATGCTTGCGAGCTCCGGCTATCGTCTCCGCGATGTCCGGGCGTCAGCCGCTGGCCAACGTCGCCTCGCCCTCCGCCGCGCTCCCGCCCACCGCGGCGGGCGTGCGACGCCTCGACGCGACCCTTGCGCTTGCGTCGCTGCTGCTGGCGGCCGGTTCGGCCGTCGTCTGGAGCGATCCCGCGGTCCCTCGGGTTGTCCGGGCGCCGGAGGCGGACGTCGCGATCAACGTGACCGCGACGCTCGTCGGCGCGGCCGTCGCCACCCTCGCCTGGGTCCGATGGCGTGAGACCGCGGAGGTCGCCTCGCTCTACGAGTGCAGCGCGTTTGTCGTCCTGTCGGCGACGAATGCCCTCCTGCTCTCGATCGTCGTCCTCGGCGCGGCCTCCGCGTTC
>DASXWX010000010.1:0-3540 GCA_036503395.1 Candidatus Limnocylindrales bacterium | reverse complement strand
CGCGAGGACGTCCTCAACTACGTCGAGACACAGCGAACCGGGCAGTCGGTCGGCGGCCAGGCGCTCGCCGGGCCTGCCCCCGCGTCCGCGCCGACGACTCCGACAGGTCCGTCGGCCCCGGCCCCGGCCGGTGCGCCTGCCACGGCCGGCGTGCCCGCGGCCGCCCCGTCTACCACACGGCTCAAGGTCGGCAGCCAGCAGGTCGCGTTCCCGGATGGTGCCGACGAGGTCCTCGTGCCGATGACCCAGATGCGGAAGGGCATCGCGGCACAGATGACCCGAGCGCTCCAGGCGCCGCACGCGTACGTGCAGATGGAGGTCGACGCCGCACGGCTGGTGGCGGTTCGGGAGCGCGTGAAGGCCGACTACCAGGCCAAGGAGGGGATCTCGCTCAGCTTCGTGCCGTTCGTGGTCAAGGCCTCGGCGGAGGCCCTCAAGCGGAACCCCACCTTCAACGCGACCTGGACCGACGAGGGCCTGATGGCAAAGCGCCGGATCAACGTCGGCGTCGCCGTCGCGGTCGAGGACGGCCTGATCGTCCCGGTCATCCGCGACGCGGACACGCTGTCGATCCACGGCCTCAACCGCGCGATCGCGGATGTCGCCGCCCGCGCCCGCGCGGGCAAGCTCCGCGTGGACGACTTCGGCGGCGGCACCTTCACGGTCGACAACACCGGCTACCTCGGCACGAACCTCGTGATGCCGATCATCAACGTGCCCGAGGTGGGGATCGTCACGATGGAGGCCATCACGAAGCGCCCGATCGTCGTGGCGACGCCCGACGGCGACGTGATCGCGATCCGGCCGGTGATGAACATGGTGCTCGGGATCGACCATCGGGCGAACGACGGCGCCGGCGGCGCGGCCCTGCTTCGCGACATCAAGGCCTGGCTCGAGTCGGTGGGTCCCGAAACGCCGATCTACTGAACGTCGCGGCGATGCGCGTCGTCGTCACCGGTGGCGCCGGGTTCATCGGCCGCGCCCTCGTCGCGCGGCTCGCGGTGCGCGGAGACCACGTCGTGGCGCTCGTGCGCGATCCCCGGGCGGCGGCCCATCTCGAGCGGCCGAACGTCCGGCTCGTGGCCGCGGACCTCTCGAGTCCCGCGGACCTGCGTGACACGATGGGCGGAGCCGACGCGGTCGTCCATGGCGCGGGCTCGTACCGGATCGGAATCCGCGGCTCGGAGCACGCGGCGATGTGGGAGGCGAACGTCGGAACGACCGAGCGCGTCCTCGACGCCGCCATTGCGGCCCGCGTAGTCCGCATCCTGTACGTCTCCACGAACAACATCCTCGGCAACACCCGTGGCACGAAGCCGGACGAGACCTATCGCCGCCCACCGGACGAGCCGTTCCTCAGCTGGTACGACGAGACGAAGGTCAGGGCCCACGAGGCGGCCGAGCGCCGGATCGGCGACGGCGCGCCGATCGTCATCGCCCAGCCCGGCCAGACCTACGGTCCGCACGACCATTCGGACGCGAGCGCGCAGCTGCAACGGGCCCACGCCGGGCGACTGCCGTACGTCGCATTCGCGTCGCTCGGGCTCGCCTGGGTCCACGTCGACGATCTCGCCGACGGCCTCGTGGCCGCCCTCGACCGCGGCCGCATCGGCGAGGCGTATTCGTTCGCCGGCGACTGCCGGACGATGGCGGATTCGGTCGTCGTCGCCGCTCGGGTCGGGGGGCATCGTCCGCCGCGGGTCACGGTGCCGACGGCGATCCTCAGCGCCCTCGCACCCGTCAACGACCGGCTCGGCGGCCTGCCCGGGCTGCCGGCAAGCCTGGCCGAGGCGATCAGCGCGGCCGATGGCGTGACGTACTGGGCGACGCACGAAAAGGCGAGCCGCGAGCTCGGCTTCGAGCCGCGTCCGCTCGAGCAGGGCGTCGCCGACACGTGGGGTCGGCCGTGACGCACCGATCCGACGACCCGACCTACACTCGCCCCTGATGGGACGCGAGCTTCCGATGTTCGAGCCGCCCGAGGCTGGGCATCGCCCGCCGGACCCGACGGCGATCTCCATTGCGCTCGGCGGAGGCCGTGTGACCGCCGCGAGCGACGGCACGCTCCCCATGCGGCGCCACCCGGACTGGATCCGGGCTCGGCTCCCGTCGGGGGACAACTACCACGACCTCAAGCGGCTCCTCGGCGGCCTCAACCTCAACACCGTCTGCGAGGAGGCCCGCTGCCCGAACATCGGCGACTGCTGGGACCAGCGCACGGCGACGGTGATGATCCTCGGCGACACCTGCACGCGCGCGTGCGGCTTCTGTGCCATCAAGACGGGTCGACCGACCTGGTTCGACGACGACGAGCCCCGCCGCGTCGCGCTCGCGATCAGCCAGCTCGGGCTCGACCACGTCGTGGTCACCTCGGTCGCCCGTGACGATCTCCCCGACGGTGGCGCCGGAGCGTTCGCGGCGACCATCCGCGAGCTCCGCGAGCGCTGCCCCGGAATGGGCGTCGAGGTCCTGATCCCCGACTTCAACGGCGCCGACGAGCCGCTGCGGGCGGTGATGGAGGCGGGCCCCGACATCCTCAACCACAACCTCGAGACGGTCGAGCGGCTCCAGAAGCCGGTCCGCAAGCGGGCCCGGTACTCCCGCTCGCTCCACCTCCTCGAGCAGGCCAAGGCGTTCGCGGTCGAGGCGCGGCACGCCGTGCACACGAAGAGCTCGTTGATGGTCGGGCTCGGCGAGACACGCGAGGAGATGAGCCAGGCCTTCCGCGATCTGCGGACGGTCGACTGCGACATCCTCACGATCGGCCAGTACCTGCGGCCGTCGGAGCGGCACCTGCCGCTGATCCGCTACTACCACCCCGACGAGTTCGCCGAGATGAAGACCGAAGCGCTCGGCCTCGGCTTCAAGCACGTCGAGTCGGGCCCGCTCGTCCGTTCGAGCTACCACGCCCGCGACCAGGTTCCCGGCGCCGAGCTCCGCGCCCTCCGGCGCGAGCGGGCACGGGCGACGGTCGGGGCCGACGGCCGGATCGTGCCGGAGGCCCTCGCCGGCTAGCGGCGAGGGAGGCGACTAGGGGGTCGGGCCGAAGGCGTTCTGGCCGACCAGCTGGAAGAGCGAGCCCATCAGGGACGAGATCGGCACCTCGACGGACGACGCCGGAGCGTCGAAGGTCGTGCCGGCCGCCGGATCCGAGAACCGCAGCGAGAAGTCGAAGGTCCCACTATCGGTCCCCGTCGCGCTGCCGTGAGCGTCGACCTCCGAGAGCCGACCGCTTGCCTTGTCGACCCACACGTCGCCGCCGATCGTCGTCGCCTTCGCGAGGTCCTGCATCTGCCCCAGCTGCGTTCGCGTCAGCCCATCGAACACGCTGCTGTTCTGCAGCTTGGCCATGTCGATTGCGACCGTGAGGTGGTACGCGTCGCCGCCGTAATGGGCCGCGGTGCCGGCGTACGCCAGGGTCAGACCGCTCCCCTCGAGCGTGCTCTTGAAGGCGGCCGGATCGAGCGCCCCGAAGTCGGTCGCCGATGGTGCCGCGCTCGCGCCCGAGCTCGCGGCGAGGGCGTCGATCTCGCTCTTCGT
>DASXWX010000009.1:0-2430 GCA_036503395.1 Candidatus Limnocylindrales bacterium | reverse complement strand
CCTCGTCGCCCGCAAGCCCTGACGGGATCCGCCGGATCGCCCCTGAGCGCATGGTATCGTCGGCTGCGATGTCCTCCGGTTCCTCAGGTGGCCAGCAGATCCGCCTGATCCTCGTCGAAGACGTCCCGCAGGTCGCCCAATACGTCCGCAACCTGCTGAACTCGCAGTCGTCGATCAAGCTCCTCGACGTCGTGTCCGACGGCGGCAAGGCCCTCGCCCAGGTGGCGCAGCTGCGCCCTGACATCGTCATGGTCGACGCGCTCCTGCAGGGCCGGATCAAGGGCCTCCAGCTCGTCGAGCAGATCGCGGCCTCCGGCCGCGCGGTCCCGGTCGTCGTCGTGACCGTGCCCCAGCAGCCCGTCTCGCAGGACCCCGACGCCGGAATCCACGGCGTGCTCACGATGCCGTTCTCCGGCTACGACCTGGTCAACAAGCTCGGGTCGATCCACAAGGCCTACCTCGAATCCGAGACCGGCCGCGGCTCTCGGATCGTGTCGGTCTTCGCTCCGAAGGGCGGGGTCGGCAAGACCACGATCGCGTTCAACCTCGCCTGCGCCATCGGACAGCTGTCCCAGCGGACCGTGCTCATCGACGGCAGCCTCCAGTTCGGCGACCTCCGCGCACTCCTCAAAGTCCCGCTCGACGCCCCGTCGATCCTCGATCTGCCGACCGACAGGATCGCCGAATCGGACCTGCAGGACGTGCTCTGGCGCGATCCGTCCGGGATCGACATCCTGCTCGCTCCTCCGCGCATCGAGCAGGCGGAGATGATCACGACCCGCGACGTCGACAAGATCCTGTCGATCCTGCGGCGTGTCTACCAGTGCGTCGTCATCGACATGAGCTCGTCGATCGGCGACCTGAACCTCGCGTTCCTCGACGCGTCGGACACGATCGTCGAGATCGTCACCTACGACTCCACGACGATCCACAACACGATCAAGGCGGCGGAGGCCTTCCGAGCGATCGGCTACCCGCCCACGAAGGTGCGCTACCTCGTGAACCGCGCCGACAGCGCCGGTGGGATGACGCCCGAAGAGCTCGCCCGCGCGCTCGGCCGCGTCCCGGAGCACCACCTCATGTCGGACGGGCGGCTCGTCGTCCAGGCGAACAACGACGGCGTGCCGTTCGTGCTCGCCGAGCCCGACGCCGCCATCAGCCGCGCCCTGCTGGAGATCGCCGGCGAGGTCATCGGCGCGCCGGCGATGGCGGCCGTCGGGGCCGCGCGGCGCTGACCGTGCCCGCCGCGCGCTCCTTCCTCGCGACGCGGGGCTGATCGTGTCCGACCCACGTCCGATCGGGGTCTTCGACTCGGGCGTCGGCGGGCTGACGGTCCTCCGCGAGATCGTTCGGCGCACCCCGGCCGAATCGACGATCTACCTCGGCGACAACGCTCGCGCACCGTACGGGGTCCGGCCCGACGACGAGGTCCGCGCGTTCGCGATCGAGAGCCTCGACGCGCTCGTCGCCCAGGACGTCAAGGCGGTCGTCGTGGCGTGCAACACCGTGTCCGCCGTCGCGCTCGGCGACCTCCGCCGGCGCTACGATCTGCCGATTCTCGGCGTCGTTCGGCCGGGAGCCGGCGCGGCGGCTCTCGCGAGCCGCAACCGGCGCGTCGGCGTCATCGCGACTCCGGCGACCGTCCGCTCTCATGCCTACTTCGCGGCGATCAAGGAGGAGAACCCGGCGATCGAGGTCTACGAGCACGCGACGCCGCGGTTCGTGCCGATGGTGGAGGCGGGTGAGCTCGACGGCGAGGCGGTCGAGGCGGCCGTGCGCGAATCGCTCGCGCCGCTCCTCGGCGAGCGCGACACGGACGGCGAGTTCGTGTTCCCGATGCCGGTCTCGGCCCGGGTGGACACGCTCCTCCTCGGCTGCACGCACTATCCGCTGCTGCGGCCCGCGATCGCGGCGGTCGCCGGCGAGCGGATCGCGATCGTCGACTCGGCGACCGCGACGGCGTCGGCGCTGGCCGAGCTGCTCGTCGTCAACGGCCTGGAGGCGCCGGGCACCACGCGCGGCACGGCCGCCGACGCGGGCCCGCGTGGCCACGACCGGCCCGAGGAGACGGCCGCTCCACCGCTTCGCCGCCAGCTCACGACCGGCGACGCGGAGGCGTTCCGGGTCATCGCGAGCCGTCTGTTCGGCGACGACGTCGCTGCGCCGGAAACGATCGCACTCACGGGGGTACCCGTCGCATGAGCGCCGACCGCGCGCATCGATCGGGCACGCCGTCCTGGCGCCACGACCGTCGCTGGCAGGCGGGGTTCGTGGCGGGTGCCGCGATCGCGGCCGCGAGCGCCGTCCTCGGGCGGCGCGCGGAGCGGATCGCGCGTCGCGGGCTCGTGGACTGGCCAGCGGCCGAGCAGGTAGCCATCTCCCGCCTCCGGCGCGCGCCCGGGACGCTGACGCCGGTCGAGCTGCGCGCGT
>DASXWX010000008.1:0-5008 GCA_036503395.1 Candidatus Limnocylindrales bacterium | reverse complement strand
GCAGCGCTCGACGCCGTTGCACCGGGGAACGGCCTCGTCTTCATCGATCCTGCGGAGACGGGCGCCCGCCGGACCGCCGCCGCGGACGCGCTCCGTGACGCGGTCCGCGAACGCGGCGGCCACGTCCGCGAGATCCGGGCGCCGGGCGAGGGGCGGATGGCCGGCGCGATCGAGGAGGAGGCGCGCCGGCAGGGCGTCCATCTCGGCCCGGGTGCGGCCCAGGAGCTCGGGACGCGGGTCGGCGCCGGCGTGAAAGAGGGCGATGTCGATCGGCGCCAGATGCTCGCTCGTGCGGCCGCGGAGCTGGCGAAGCTCGCCCTCTACCGGCCCGACGGCCCGGTCTCGCGCGACGACGTCCGCGCCCTCGTCGGTGAGACGATCGCGCCTTCGACATGGGCGTTCCTCGACGCCGTCGGCAGCCGCCGCGGCCGACGGGCGGCCGAGCTGCTCGATCTGCTCCTGACGTCGACGCCCGAACCGGTCATCGTGGCGCAGCTCCATCGCCGGGTCCGCGACCTGATTTCGGTCGCCGACCTGCTCGCGTCAGGGACACCGGAGGCGGGCCTCGTTCGGGCGCTCAAGCTCAACCCCTACCGGGCGAAGATCCTCGCCGGTCAGGCCCGGACGTGGCGACAGGATGAGCTCGACGGCGCGCTCCAGGGGCTGGTCGAGCTCGACGCGATCGTCAAGGGTGCCGAGCCCGCGACGCCGCGCCAGGTCGCCCTCGCGTTTCAGCTTTGGCTACGCGACCGGGTCGCCGCGGGAGGCTAGGAGGACCAGGCCTGCTCCTGGACGACGAGGTCGCTCTCGATCGCGAAGACGCAGCGGCCCTCACCGAGCTCGAGCAGGTCGATCAGCTCGGGATCGATGTAGAGCTGGTGGCACTCCTCGCAGAGGCCGCCGGGGATCCCGAAACAGAGGCGCTCGCTCCGGTCCGACATGCGGAAGGTGGTGTCGAAGCGCGTGACGACGAGCCGCCGTGAGCAGTGCGGGCAGCGCTCGTAGGAGCTCGACACGGGACGGACCTCTGAGGGTGGCCGGTGGAGCGGCCGTTCGGACCGGCAGCGTGTCGATCCGGCGCGATCTTCCGGGTTGGTGCGAACCCGGACGATGACCCGCTCGTACCGACCGCCGGAGTACTCGCACCGGCCCGGCTACAATCCGCGCCGTCCGTCGAGCCCTCGCCGAGGTCCACGTGCCGTCCTCCGATCTCTCGCGCCGAGCCGTCATAACGGGCCTCGGTGCCGTCACCCCGATCGGCAACACCGCGCCCGAATTCTGGTCGAACCTCCTCGACGGCCGCAGCGGCGTCGCTCGGATCGAGCATTTCGACGCGACCGGCTTCGACGTCCGGATCGATGCCGAGGTCAAGGGCTTCGACCCGACCGTGGCGATGGACCGCAAGATGGCTCGCCGGATGAGCCGGTTCATCCAGTTCGGCGTGGCGGCGGCCGCCGAGGCCGTCGCCGAGTCCGGCCTCGATTTCAGCGACTGCGCACCGGAGGAGCGCGACCGCATGGGCGTCGTCCTGAACACCGGCGGCGGTGGCATGGAGCAGGTCATCGAGGGGACGGAGACGCTCCAGCGCAAGGGCCCCGGGCAGGTGAGCCCGTTCGCGATTCCGGCGCTGTCGGGCTCGATGGCAGCCGCGCAGGTGTCGATGAAGTACGGCATGACCGGCCCGGTCATGACCCAGGTCGCAGCCTGCGCGAGCAGCGTGATCGCCTTCCAGGATGCGCTCCGGCTCATCCGGTCGGGCGAGTGCGACGTCGTCGTCGCCGGCGGCTCGGAAGCGGCCCTCCTGCCGATCGCCTTCGCCGCACTCGGAAACATGGGCGCGCTCTCGAAGCGGAACGACGACCCCGAGCATGCCTCCCGACCGTTCGACCGCGATCGCGACGGGTTCGTCTTCGGCGAGGGCGCAGCCTGCGTCGTGATCGAGTCGGCCGAGCACGCCCTCGCCCGTGGCGCCGCGTCGAAGATCCAGGCCGAGGTGATCGGGGCCGCGCTCACCGCGGACGCCTTCCACATCTCGGCCCCCGAGCCTTCGGGCCGGGGAGCCGCGATGGCGATGACGAAGGCGATGCGCGACGCCGGCGTCGCGCCAGACGAGATCGACTATGTCGTGGCCCACGGGACCTCGACGCCGCTCAACGACGTCACCGAGACGCGGGCGATCAAGGCCGCCTATGGCGAGCACGCGTACCGCGTCGCGATCAGCTCTCCGAAGTCGATGGTCGGCCATCTGCTGGGAGCGGCCGGCGCGATCAGCGCGCTCGCGGCGATCGGGGCGATCCGCGAGGGCTTGATCCCGCCGACGGCCAACCTCGAGAATCCGGATCCCGAGTGCGACCTCGACTACGTGCCCCTGGTCAAGCGCGAGGCCCGCGTCGAGACGGCCTCGATCAACGGTTTCGGCTTCGGCGGCCAGAACGCGGTGGCAGTGTTCCGGGCGTTCCGGCCCTGACGCCGCCGGTCCGGGGCGGGCGCCCGGGGGCGCCCGACGCCGAGCCGTGGGATACTGCCGGCTCGCGCGGCCCCGGTCGTGCGGACACTGCGATGGACAATCTCCTGCCGCTCGGCGGCACCTTCGCCGGCTTCCACGTCGAGGCCCTCGTCGGCCGCGGCGGGATGGGTGTCGTCTATCGCGCCCGCCAGCAGGCACCTGCCCGGACCGTTGCGCTCAAGGTCCTCGCGCCCGCGCTCGACGGCGACGGGCCTGCCCGGCGCCGGTTCCTCGCCGAGATCGACCTCCTCGCCGCGGTCGAGCATCCTCACATCGTCCCGATCTACGGCGCGGGCGAGACCGACGGTCGACTGTGGCTGACGATGCGGCTCCTCGAAGGACCGTCGCTCCGCGCCCTCATCGAGCGGCGGGACGGCCGACGACCGCTGCGGCCGGAGCGCGCGATCGAGCTCCTGGCTCCGATCGCCTCCGCGATCGACGCGATCCACGAGGCCGGCCTCGTCCACGGCGACGTCGGTCCCGCGAACGTGCTCCTCGACGCGCACGGCGAGCCGTACCTGGCCGATTTCGGCATCGCCCGCCGGCTCGGTGCCCCGGCCGAGCGGCTCGGAACGCTGGCCTACCTCGCCCCCGAGCGGATCGTCGCCGACGACGGCGGCTCGACGCCCGACGCGGGTGGCGCCGCCGGCGACCGCTATGCCTTCGCCGGCCTGCTGCTCTACGCGCTGACGGGCCGCCCGCCGTTCGAGGGGCCGACCCCCGACGACGTGCTCCGTGCCCACCTCGAGGCACCGCCGCCCACGGCGACGTCGCGCCGGCCGGGCCTGCCGACCCGGCTCGACGTCGTGATCGCCCGCGGCCTCGCAAAAGATCCCGCGGCCCGGTACGGATCCGCGACCGAGCTCCTCGCGGCGGCCGGCGATGCGCTGGCGACCGAGACACCGTCGCTCGCCTCGAGCGACCCGACCGCGGCCACGCGCCCGCTCCGCGCACCCGCCGGCGCACGGCGACGGTCGACGCCGGGCGGCCTCGCGACGGCGGTCCTCGGCCTCGTCGTGGCATTGCTCGTCACCGGCTGGACGTTCGGGTTCGGTCTCGTCCCGGTCGCCGGCGGCCTCGGCCTCCCGGCGGCCGCGCGGTCCTCGGACCCGTCGGGCGAACGAACGCCTGGGGCGACACCCCGACCGACACCGACGCCCAGCCCCACCCCGACGCCGACCGCGTCGCCGCGGCTCGGGTCGGCGGAGGACGTGGCACGACTGCGGGTGCTCCTGCCCGACGCCGTTCGGAACGCCTGCCAGTCGGACGCGGTCGCGGGCGGTGCGCTCGTCACCGGCGGCGACGTCGCGACGCCCGACGCCGTCGCGGCGGTCGCCTGTCCGCTCGATGCCGACGGCACCGGGCTGTCCGTCCGCTACGTTCTCTTCGCTTCCACCGCGACGCTCGAGGACGCGTGGGCCGCCACGGTGGGCAGGGCCACGCGTGACGCGCACGGCCGCTGCGAGGCGGGCACCGCCTTCGCCGGTCGCTGGCAGCAGCGCGGCGGCCTGCTCGGGCTCGGGCCGGAGCGGACGGGGCGCATCGCGTGCTGGCTCGGGCGGAACGGGCACGCCCGGGTCGACTGGACGCTCGACGGTGTTCCGGTGCTGGTCACACTCCACCGTCCGGACGAGGACGTCGCGGCGGCCTACGCCGTCTGGTCGCGCGAGGACCTCTCGCCCCGACCGTCCGGCGGCTGACCATCAGGCCCGCAGGCGACGGCCCTCCCAGGCCTCGAATCGCTCGACGAGGGCGTCGGGCACGGGGACGACGGCCTCGCGGTCGTACGCGTACGAGACAAGGACGAAGGACGCGACGGCGACGAGCCGGCACCGACCGAGGTCGCTGTCGTCGGCAGTGATCCGGTGCTCCATGGTGAAGCTCGAGCGGCCGATCGAGGCGACCCGGCTCTCGACCGTCAACTCCTCGCCGAAGACCGCCGGCCGCCGGTACGTGACCCGGGCCTCGGCCAGGATCAGGCTGGCCTCGGCGCTCGCCGGGCCGATCCCGAACATCCCCCCGGTCACGTCGCGGTAGTAGCTCGCGCGGGCGATCTCGAAGTAGGTGAGGTACGTCGCGTTGTTGACGTGGCCCATCGCGTCGGTGTCCGCGAAACGGACCTCGATGGCCCGGCGGTGCCGAAACTGGCCCGGCAGGTCGCGCGGATCGGCAGGAACGTCGACACGAGGCTGGTCGGCGGGCGGCATCGCCGCCGGAGTATGCCATTCCGCGTCCGCGACGCTCTCGTTAGGCTCCCGGCCCGCGGCGTCGCGAGGCCGACACGCCGGCCAACCCGTGCGAGACGACTGATACGAACTTCGCGACGGCGGCGGTCCGGGCCGGGCCGATCGGGGCTTAGCGTCGATTCGACAAATCGACGGAGGCGCTGGCGCCCGATGTCCGAATCGACGTTCTCCGGGCCGATCCCGGAGCCGGAGCAAGACGACGAGCCGCTCGGCCTGACGCTGAGCGAGCTTCTCGGTGAGGTCTGGTCGCCGGTCG
>DASXWX010000007.1:0-6987 GCA_036503395.1 Candidatus Limnocylindrales bacterium | reverse complement strand
TGCTCGCGGTGGCCCTCGTCGGGTTCCAGGCCTGGCTCGGTCGTGAGACGGTCCGGCTGGGCAACAGCGGCGAATCGGTGACGGCGCACCTCGCGACGGCGATGGCGCTGCTCGGGCTCCTCGTGTTCCTGCTGGTGCGGAGCCTGTTCCCGGCACGGATCGGCGGTCGCGGCACGAGCCAGCGGTTCACCCTCCTGGGGACCCTGACGGCAGCCGCGGTCTACGTGCTCCTCCTCTTCGGATCGAACGTCACCGCCGCGAACGCCGCGCTCATCTTCCCCGACTGGCCGCTCATGGGCGGCACGCTCTTCCCGCCCCTCACCGAGATCACGACGGTCCACGTCCTCCACCGCTGGGCGGCGATCGTCGTCGGGCTCATCGTCGCGGTCACCGCGGTCGCCGCCTGGCGCACCCAGCGCGACCGCCCCGCGCTCGTCCGTTTGGCCTTCATCGCCGCGGTCCTATTCCCGATCCAGGCGATCATCGGCGGAGCGCAGGTCCTGACGCGACTCGCGGAATGGACGCAGACGCTCCACGTGGCCCTCGGCGCGCTGATCTGGGCGGCCGCGGCCGGGCTCGCCTTCGCCTCGTACTACACGGCACGGGTCGGTACGACCGTGAGCGCCGGAGCGGGTGGCTCGGGCGGGCGCCGAATCGAGGACCCGGCCAGCCCGCCCGCCGCACGCCCGCTGTCCGACTCGGTTCGTGCCTATGTGGCGCTCACCAAGCCGCGCATCATCGAGCTGCTGCTCGTCACGACCGTTCCCGCGATGGTCCTCGCGGCCCGCGACGTCCCGGGCATGCACCTCGTCGACTTCACCGGGCTCGTCGTCGCGACGCTCATCGGCGGGACGCTCGCGGCGGGATCGGCGAACGCGATCAACTGCTACATCGACCGCGACATCGACGAGCTGATGACTCGGACCCGGCGGCGGCCCCTGCCGGCCCACCAGGTCGACCCGGAGCGGGCGATGGTCTTCGGGATCCTGCTTGGCGTCGTCTCGCTCGTGTTGATGGCCTGGCTCGTCAACCTCGTCGCCGCGTTCCTGACACTTCTCGCGATCGCCTTCTACGTCGTCGTCTACACGATGCTGCTGAAGCGAACGACCACGCAGAACATCGTCATCGGCGGCGCGGCCGGGGCGCTCCCGCCGGTCATCGGCTGGGCCGCGGTCACCGGTTCGGTCGGCCTGCCGGCGCTCGTGCTCTTCGCCCTCGTCTTCTACTGGACGCCACCGCACTTCTGGGCGTTGTCGCTGCGGATCCGCCGCGACTACGAGGCCGCCCACGTGCCGATGCTGCCGGTGGTTCGCGGGATCGCCGAGACGAGCCGCCAGATCCTGCTCTATTCGGTACTGCTCGTTGCGATCAGCCTCGTCTTTTTCGCCGTCGGCCGAATGGGCTGGATCTACCTCGCCGCTGCCGTCGTGCTCGGTGCGATCTTCCTCCGCCAGGCCGTGGCTCTCTGGCGCGTCGGCGCCGCCGAGGCAGCGTCCACCGCCGGAGCGATCAGCCTCTACCGCTGGTCGATCAGCTATCTGACCTTGCTGTTCCTGGCGGTCGCGGTCGACGCGGTGGTCGCGGCGCCGCTGCGATAGGGGTCCGCCGCAGGCGGACGCTCCTTCGTTCCCCCGATTCCTTGCGCAGCATCATCGCGGCGCGGGATGGCCCTCTCAGCTGTCAGGCGACGCGACGCGTCCGTCAGTTCGTAACCGCTTTCGTTCCCCGATGCCTTGCGCAGCATCATCGCCGCCGCACTGACCTCGAACGGCTCGATTGACGATGCCACGAAAGGCATCGCCGGGTGGACGTTCTCCGCCGCCCAGACTTCGCCCGGCGCCGACGCGCGCTCAGCGATGCCACGAAAGGCATCGGCGGTGAAAGCGCCGACCGGCGCGAACAGCGGAGCGAAACCGGCGACACTTGACCCATGCCAACCCACCTCCACTTCCTCGGCGCCGCCGGCACCGTGACCGGCTCGCAATACCTGCTCGAGACGGATCGGGCGAAGGTCGTCATCGACTGCGGGATGTTCCAGGGCCGTCCGGACGAGCGGATCCGCAACCTCGTGCCGCTCGCCTATGACCCGAAGACGATCGACGCGATGCTCCTCACGCATGCCCATCTCGACCACTGCGGGCTGATCCCCCACGTCGTCGATTCCGGCTTCGCCGGCCCGATCTACGCGACGAAGGGGACGATCGAGCTGGCGGCGCTCGTGCTGCTCGACTCGGGCAAGCTCCAGGAGGAGTTCGCGAAGCGCGAAATGCGCTGGGAGCGGCGCCACCCCGACCGGGCCGAAGAGGAGGATCGGGAGGAGCAGGCGCAGTACGAGGCCGCGCTCGACCTCGCCGGCACCGGCGAGGCGCTCGAAGGCAGCCCGGCTCTCACGACGCCGCTCGGAAGCGTCGCCACCGGAGAGCACGTCGCGACGAGCATCGAGCCGGTCGCCGACGCCGCCGACGACGAGGAGGCCGCGGCCGCCACCGCCTCGCGACCGGCACCGGCCGTACAGGCGCCTCGGCCAGGCCCTGACGTCCATGTCCCGCACGCGCTCGAGCCGGACCCGAACCTCGATCTCGATGCGCCGATCTACACCGCCCGCGACGCCCGAACGGCGCTCGGGCGCTTCAAGCCGATCGAGTACGACGCCGAGACGGAGGTCGCGCCGGGCATCCACGCGACCTTCCTCGACGCCGGCCACATCCTCGGCTCGGCGATCATCCGCCTCCGGCTCGAAGGCGCGGGCGAGGACGGCTCCGACCGGACGATCGTCTTCTCCGGCGACCTCGGCCGCCCCGGCGCGGCGATCCTGCGCGACTACACCGCGGTCACCGAGGCCGATTACGTCCTCGTCGAGACGACCTACGGCGGCCGCGAGCACCAGCCCGAGCAGGAGGCGCTCGACGTTCTCGCCCAGACCGTCACGCTCGTGGCGCAGAACGACGGCGTCCTCCTCGTCCCCTCGTTCGCGATCGGCCGGACCCAGGACATCGTCTACGCACTCGACCGGCTCATCGACGAGGGACGGATCCCGCTCCTGCCCCTCTACCTCGATTCGCCGATGGGCTCGAAGGCGACCGAGGTCTACCGACACCATCCCGAGTACTACGACGCGGACGCGCGACGGCTCTACGACTCGGGCGAGACGCCGATCGACTACCCGAAGCAGACCGAGACCAAGGACGTCCACGACTCGGAGGCGATCAGGCAGGCGCCGCGGCCGTACATGATCGTCGCGTCGAACGGGATGCTGACCGGCGGGCGCGTCGTCGGGCACCTGCGCGACCTCATCGGCGACCGCAACGCCGTCCTCCTGTTCGTCGGCTACCAGGGCGTGGGGACGCTCGGGGCGAGCCTCCAGGCGGGTGCTCGGAAGGTCAAGATCGACGGCCAGCTCGTCGACGTTCGGTGCCAGGTGAAGTCTGTCGCCGGCTTCTCGGCGCATGCCGACGAGTCCCAGATCCTCGAGTGGCTGAGAAACTTCGCCACGGGCGGCGGGCCCGGCGGCGCACGCGGCGTTCGGCGAGTGTTTCTCGTTCACGGCGACCCGGCGGCGCAGGACGCCATCCGGCCGAAGATCGAGGCGCTCGGGCTGCCGACGGCGACACCACAGTGGCGCCAGCGGATCGAGCTCGAATAGATTTCGGCCGTGACCGTCATCCGGCATCCCGCGGCGGCCCCACTCAGTGAGGAGGAGGTCGCCGCCGTTCGTCGCCCGTTCCGCGCGGCGACGCTCCTGCCCGCGCGCTCGTATCACGACGAGGCGATCTGGGCGTTCGAGCGCGAGGAGTGGTTCTACCGCGACTGGATCTGCGTCGGCCGCGAGGAGGACGCGCCGGATCCGGGCACGTACTTCCTTCATACGCTCGTCGACGAGCCCCTCGTCATCGTGCGCGGCCGCGACGCCGTTCTTCGCGGCTTCTACAACGTGTGCCGCCACCGCGGAACCGCGGTCGTGGAGCAGGAGCGTGGCAGGGCGGTCCGCTTCCAGTGCCCGTATCACGCCTGGATCTACGACCTCGAGGGTCGGCTCGTGCGGGCGAAGCACATGGAGGACATCGAGGGCTTCAGCGAGGATGGGTTCGGGCAGGCGCCAGTCCGCGTCGAGACGTGGGGCGGCTGGGTGTTCGTCTCGCTCGCCGAGGAGGGGCGGGCCCTCGAGGAGTACCTCGGCGACTGGTCAAGCCACCACGCGGGCTTCGGCCGGGAGTTCGACGCGCTCCGGCGGGTGACGCGGCTGACCTACGAGGTCAAGGCGAACTGGAAGATCGTCGCCGAGAACTACTCCGAGTGCTACCACTGCCCGAGCGTCCACCCGCTGCTCAACAAGCTGACGCCGTACGACCTCGGCGAGGACTTCGAGCCGAGCGGGCCGTGGAAGGGCGGCTGGATGCCGCTCGCGAACGGCTGCGAGACGATGTCGATGGACGGCCTCCGCCACGGAAGGCCGCTGCTGGCCGGGACCGACGAGGTCGCCGCCGGCCGGATCCACTACTACATCCTGTGGCCGAACCTGATCATCTCGGTCCACCCCGACTACGTCCTCACCCACCAGGCCTGGCCGAGCGGCCCCGAGGGCTCGACGGTCTGGTGCGACCTCTACGTGGACGCCGACTCGAAGGCGCGGGGCGTGGACGTCAGCGGGGCCGTCGAGTTCTGGGACCTGACGAACCGGCAGGACTACCACGTCGTCGAGCTCCAGCAGGCCGGGACGCGGTCGCGCTCGTTCGCGGCGGGGCGGTTCAGCAATCAGGAGGCGTCGGTCCACGCCTTCGACATCATGGTCGCCGACCGCTACGCGGCGGATGGCGTCCGCACCGAGCGCGAGCAGCGGACCGGGGCGGGCACCGAGTCGAGGCGCCGCGGCGCGTAGGCCAAGGTGCCGCGCGGCCCGCTCGGGTTCGGATCCCGCGTCGGCGAGATGCCTCCGAAGCATGGGTCCGGCTGCGATTAGTCGCCGTCATGCCCCGGGCGCATGGCTGCTACCTCGGGCAAGACGGTTCCATGCCGCCGCAATGCCTGGGAGTCATCGAGGTGACGCTCACGGTCGAGCGTGATGCCTCAAGCGCATGGGCCTGGGCGACGCGCCGCCGCGGCCCGGGCCCGGCCGCAGCCCAACGCGTGACGAAGGCATAGGCGTTGGCGGCCATCGCTCAGGACTCGCGGGCCTTGACTCGCGCCCGGATCGTCGCCTTCGCATCCTTCGCCTGGCGGGCCGCGATGCGTGCTGCCGCATCCTCCCAGCCCGAGTCGAACTCGACACCGCGCTCGTCGAGGTCGATGACGAGCGGCGCGTGGTCTGACGGAACCGGCGTGCCCTTCCGCGCCTCGCGGTCGATGTCCGCCCAGACGACGCGCCCCGAGATCGGCGCGGTGACGAGCAGGTGGTCGATCCGCATCCCGTAGTTCTTGTGGAACATGCCGGCCCGATAGTCCCACCACGAGTAGCGGCCGGGCTCGGTCCGGAGGGCGCGGTAGGCGTCGGTGAGGCCCCACGACAGCAGCCGCCGAAAGGCCGCGCGCTCCGGTTCCGAGACGTGCGTCCCGCCGTGGGCGGCGACGGGATCCCAGACGTCGGCGTCGGTCGGGGCGACGTTGAGGTCGCCGCCGATCACGAGCGGCTCGTCGGTCGAGACCGCCTCTTCGAGCCAGCGCGCGAGACGCTCGAACCAGCGCAGCTTGCCCTCGTAGAAGGGCGAGCCGACCACCCGCCCGTTCGGCCCGTAGAGCGAGACGAACCGGATCCCGCCGCAGACCGCCGAGACCATCCGCGCCTCATCGAACGGGTCGAAGTCCTCCTCCTGGAGGCCCGTCGCGCCCGCGCCGCTGTTCCGGACCGGTCCGTCGCCGAAGTTCGTGACGACGTCGGTCGCCCCAAGGCGAGTCGCGATCGCGACGCCGTTCCATCGACCCTCGCCGTGGTGGATCAGCTCGTAGCCGCGGACGCTGAACGGCATGAGCGGCGCCTCGGCATCGGTGAGCTTCGTCTCCTGGAGGAGCAGCACGTCGGGCTGGGCGCGATCGAGCCACCACTCGACCTTCTCGAGCCGGGCCTTGAGGGAGTTGACGTTCCAGGTGGCGATGCGCATCGACGTCGACGAACGGCGGGCGGGGCGGCGGCGTCAGCCGCGCGGGTCGGCGACCGATGTTCGCGCCTGCTCCATCCCGGCCTCGTCGTCGTGCTCCTCGAAGGCGAGCCCGAGCGAGCCGAACGCCTCGCGCGTCTTCGCCGGATCGCTCGTCGTGAGCATGAGCGCGCCGTCGGTGTCCTCGGCGACGCCCACGATCCCGGTGATGTTCACGCCACGCTCGCCGAGCGCGGTCGCGACGCGCGCGAGCGACCCGGGCCGGTCCTCGAGCTGGACGGTGAACCAGACGGTCATCGCGGTGATGGTACCCGTCAACTCTTGACCTGAGAGATCTCCCAGAGGTGGCCGTCGGGATCCCGAAGGAACGCCCTGATCTCCCATTCGCTCTCGATTGGCGGCGTCAGGAAGACCGCACCCCGACGCTCGAGCTCGGCGTGGACGCCGCGGCAGTCGGCGACGCGGATGGTGTTCGCGGGGCCGACCACCGTCCGATCCGTCGGGGCCGCGAACGTGACATCCGGCTTGTCGGCCGTCGGCGGGCCGCCGGTCACGAGCAGCAGCCACGCGCCGTTGAAGCGCAGCACGACCGACGTTCCGGCGTACTCGCGGTAGAGCTCCGCGCCGAGCACGTCGGCGTACCAGGTACGGGCGGCCGCGATGTCGGACACGACGAGGATCTGGGTCGGCTCCGCCTCGGGCTCGGGGAAGGAGGCCATCGGCGGGATCGTAGCCGTCGTTCGGTAGGCTGCGGGCGTGGCCCCGCCTGCCGGCCTCGGCATCCAGGTCTTCGGTTTCGACGACTCGCAGCCGACGCGCCACGCGCTGCGGTTCTTCAAGGAGCGGCGCACGCCGATCTCGTTCGTCGACCTCCGGAGGAAGGCGATCGCGCCGGGCG
>DASXWX010000006.1:0-3730 GCA_036503395.1 Candidatus Limnocylindrales bacterium | reverse complement strand
CGAACGTCAGCAGCGGTTGCACGACGCGTGCCTGTACCTCGTGGCCGACACGGCCGCGCTCGAGCGCGTGCTCGACGCCGCGCTCGCGGGCGGCGTCGACGTCGTGCAGCTGCGCGACAAGACGGCGAGCGACGAGGAGCTGCTGCGCGCCGCGCAAGCGATCGGCGCGCGCTGCCGCGAGGCCGGCGCGCTGTTCCTGGTCAACGACCGCCCCGACCTCGCCGCCGCGGCGGGCGCCGACGGCGTCCAGCCTGAATTCGTCGCGCTCGCCGGTGTCGAGCCGGACCAGGTCCACGCGGTCGTCCTCCGCGGGAACCGCCGCGATCCGGAGCTCGAGATCGATCGCGAACGGGAGCGCGAACCCGTCGTTGTAGTCGGTGTGCTCGCCGATGAGGTTGACTCGTCCCGGCGCCCGGACGAAGACCGCGGTCGACGGGTCGAACGGGCCGAAGGTCCGGGCGAGCAAATCGATGAGGCCGTCGCGATCCGGCGCTCGCGGCGATCCGACTGACGATCGGGGCGTGACCGTCACGCGGACGTCGTCGCTCGCGATCCGACCGCCTCAACCGCTTCGAACGCCGGCGCTTCGACGACGTCGCCGATGGCGACGCGTCGCAGTCGCGCGCCACTCGTTTCCGGCAGCTGGTCGGTGATGAACAACCCGGTCGCGGTCTCGACCGATGCGCGGACCTTCGTCAGCCGTTCGTTTCGGTGGGGCGGCAGGAACTCGACGCCGAGGTGCCAATCGTCGGCCCCGATCGGCGCCTCGAGCACGGTCATCATGTACGGAAGCTCGATCCCGAACAGCCCGTCGTACCGAAGCACGACCCGGCGCAGGACGCGGGCGAGGGAGCGTGCTTCGGCCGGCGTCAGGTCGTCGAGACGGCCGAGGCCGTGACGCCGGGCGCGGACGTGGACCTCGTACGGCCAGCGCGACGCGAACGGGACGGCGACCGCCCAGGTCTCGTCCCGCTCGAGCAGCCGTTCGCTCTCGACGTCGGCCGCGACGACCGCGCAGACGACGCAGTCGCCGGTCTCGCGGCGCCCGGCGGCGAGTGCCTCCAGTCGCGCGCCGATGAACGGCGGCAGGTGGTCGAACGCGTAGATCTGTCCGTGTGGATGCGAGAGGGTCGCACCGACGGCCTCGCCGCGGTTCTCGAACACGAGCACGAACCGGTGGCGGTCATCGGACCAGAGGTCGCGCGACCGATCGCGCCAGACGGCCACGACCCGGGCAAGTGCCTCGGGCGAGAGCGTCGCCAGCGAGCCCTCGTGCTGCTCCGTGTACAGCACCACCTCGCAGCGGCCCGCCGACGGCCGGATCCACGCGCGGCTCGGGACCGGCGGCGGTGGCTCGAGCAGCGCCGGGAACCGGTTGTCGAACACGGCCGCGTCGTAGCTGAACGGGACCTCGGGACCGCCGGGACAGAGCGGACACCTTGGACGGTCGGCCGGACGGTCCGACGAATGGGGGCGCGCGTTGCGAGCCGGCGAGAAGGCGATCCATGTCCCGGTCAGCCGGTCGTATCGCTCCTGGAGCGCGCCGGGTTCCACCGTCGGCCAGTCCGACCCGATGCTCCCGCGCAGGTCCCCATACACGTACAGGTGGCGGCCGTCGCGACCGACGAGCGTGTGTCGCTCGAGGCGCGCCGGTAGCGCGCGTTCGTCGACGGCGGGGCGCGCGGCGTGAGCGATCGGTCGACCCTCCGAGGCGGCGGCTGGCGAGCGTTCGACGTCATTGTGCTCCGCCGTCGTCGCGACGAGGCCTCAGGCGGGGCCATGAGGCGATGCGATAATCGTGTCGTGACCGCCGAAACCCGCGTTCCCGTTCGAACGCCGCACGGGGCGCCCGCCGGCTGGGGCCTCGGCGAGGGCCAGCCGATCCCGTGGGACTACGCGCCAGCCCCCGAGAGCCGAGACATCGTCCGGCTCAGGGACCGCTACGGGCTGTTCGTGAACGGTCGCGAGGTAGAGGCGTCCGGCGGCGAGTGGTTCACGACCGTCGATCCGTCCACGGAGCAGCCGCTGGCGGAGGTCGCCCGCGCGACGGAAGCCGACGTCGACCGCGCGGTCCGGGCCGCGCGGCGGGCGGAGTCGCGGACGTGGGGGCGCCTGCCCGGGCGGGAGCGGGCCAAGTACCTGTTCCGGATCGCCCGGATCCTCCAGGAGCGGAGCCGCGAGTTCGCGGTCCTCGAGTCGATGGACTCGGGCAAGCCGATCAGGGAGAGCCGCGACGTCGACGTGCCGCTCGCGGCGAGCCACTTCTGGTACTACGCCGGCTGGGCGGACAAGCTGGAGTACGCCTTCCCGGGCCGGGTCGCGCGCCCGCTCGGCGTGGCCGGCCAGATCATCCCCTGGAACTTCCCGCTGCTCATGCTGGCCTGGAAGATCGCGCCGGCGCTGGCCGCGGGGAACACGGTCGTCCTGAAGCCCGCGTCCACGACGCCGCTGACGGCGCTCCTGTTCGCCGACGTCTGTCGTCAGGCTGACCTGCCCGCCGGCGTCGTCAACATCGTCCCGGGCCCGGGCGAGATCGGCTCCGTCATCGCCCGCCATCCGGGCGTCGCCAAGGTCGCCTTCACCGGCTCGACCGAGATCGGCAAGCTGATCCAGAAGGCGGTCGCGGGGACGTCCAAGGCGCTCACGCTCGAGCTCGGCGGCAAGGCCGCCAACGTCGTCTTCGAGGATGCGGCGATCGACCAGGCCGTCGAGGGGATCGTCAACGGCATCTTCTTCAACCAGGGCGAGGTCTGCTGCGCGGGGTCGAGGCTCCTGGTCCAGGAGTCGGTCGCCGACGTCGTGATCGACAAGCTCAAGGACCGCCTCGGGACGCTCCGGGTCGGTGACCCGCTCGACAAGAACACCGACGTCGGCGCGATCAACTCCAGGGCCCAGCTCGAGAAGATCACCGAGCTCGTCGCGTCGGGGGTCGACGAGGGCGCCGACCTCTTCCAGCCCGCCTGCGACCTGCCCGACCGCGGCTACTTCTTCCGCCCGACGCTGTTCACGAACGTCGCCCAGTCGCATCGGATCGCGCGCGAGGAGATCTTCGGCCCGGTCCTGTCCGTGCTCACCTTCCGAACCCCGGACGAGGCCGTCGAGAAGGCGAACAACACGATGTACGGACTGTCGGCGGGAATCTGGACGGAGAAGGGGAGCCGGATCCTGGACATGGCCCGGCGGATGCGGGCGGGCGTCGTCTGGGCCAACACGTTCAATCGCTTCGACCCGACCTCGCCGTTCGGCGGCTACAAGGAGTCGGGCTTCGGTCGCGAGGGCGGCCTCCACGGGCTGCTCGCGTACGTCCGGCTGGAGGATCGGTGAGCGGCGGCCCGCGTCGTCGCCGGTGCACGATCGACGCGCAGTTCCGGCCTGACCCGACGTTCTCGCGCGGCGGCTGGACCGCCGGACGCGGCACCCAGAGCCGGAGGATCCGTGCGAGCTCGGTGGGCTTGTCCGGTGGCACGGGAAATCCGCGGCGTTCGTCGAGGAGCCGGGCGTCCTGATGGCCGCGCGCGTCCCTCGCTCGCGTGCGGTCGTGGCGGCAAGCGGGAGACAACTCGCCGCGCCGGCGTCGAACGAGTCCGGCGGCGAGCGTCTCGCGGTTCGCAAGACCTACAAGCTCTACGTCGGCGGCGCGTTTCCCCGCTCCGAGTCCGGCCGGTCGTACGTCGTTCGGGCGGCCGACGGGCGGCCACTCGCGAACGCAGTCCGGGCGTCGCGAAAGGAT
>DASXWX010000005.1:0-4684 GCA_036503395.1 Candidatus Limnocylindrales bacterium | reverse complement strand
CGCGATCGCGGCCCGCTATGACGACGCGCTCGGTGGGTCCGGTTCGATGCTCGAGCCGGCGCGCCACACGCCCTGGGCCGATCCGACGTTCTGGCTCTACACGGCGCACCTCAGCCCGGCGGCGGCGGTCGATCGCGACGGCCTGATCGATCGGCTCGACGCCGCCGGCATCGAGGCCCGGCCCATCTGGACGCCGCTCCACAGCCTGCCACTGTTCGCCGACGCCCCGCGTCTCGGCGGCCGAGTCGCGGAGGAGATCTTCGCCGGCGCGGTCAGCCTGCCCTCGTCGTCATCGCTCGGCGCCGAGGACCAGGCCCGCGTCGTCCGGACGCTCGCCGAGGTTGGCGTCGTCGCCGGGTCGCCGGTCGCCTGACGCGCCAAGTCCGAGGACGACGTCGACGACGCGCGCCGTCGCGTCGCCCGTGAGGAAGTGGGCGGCGAGGAACGCGTCGCGGTCGGCGGCGGCCGGCGCTCGCGGATCCGCCATGAAGGTGCGGACGTCGTCGACGGATCGGACCGGCGTCGCGACGCCGGCATCGACGTAGGCGAGGAGATCGCTCCAGGCGTACCCGACCGCGATCATGTTCGGGATGCCGGCCACGACGGCGTCCGTGAGGATCGTCGAGTACTGCCCGAGGTGGGCGTCGGCCGAGCGCAGCAGTCGGTACAGGTCGAAGTCGCGGATGACGGTCATCCGAGGCGCCTCGTATCCGCCGGCCTCCGCCATCAGCCGCAGCGTCCGTTCGTAGCGCTGCTCGGCCGCCTCCTGCGGATGAAGCTTGAGCACGACGTGGACGCCGGGCAGCGGACCGCCGAGCGTTCGGGCGACCATGTTGACGGTGTGCAGGTCGCCGGCGACCGGGTTGTGGGCGAGCGAGACCACCAGCATCCGGTCGCCGTCGGCGACCCCGAGCTCATGCCGGACGGAGGCGCGCTCGTCGGCCGACGGCGCTGCTCCGGCGAGGACGGTCTCGGCCCGCGACGATCCCGTGATCGCGATGTTCGCCGCCCCGAACCCGCACGCGACAAGCACCTCGCGCTCGAACTCGCCGTAGACGCATGTCACGTCCTGGCGGACGAGGAGGGGGTCGGTTGGGTGGCAGTACTCGGGATTGCCGGAGAAGATGATCCCGTGCTGGACCGCGACGACGGGGACGCCGGAACGGTGAGCCGCGGCCAGGTAGGCCGTCCGACCGCCCTCGTGGTCGAGAACCATCGTTCGCGGCGCGAGGTCGCGGATCATCCGCTCCGTCCGTACGACGGCTCGCGCCTGGGCCTGGAGATAGTCGGTGCCGTATTCGTCGGCCAGCGCCGCGCGAATGATCGGCCCGTAGTCCCACCCGTCGACGGTCACGCTCGAGGCATCGCCCGCGAGGAACAGGTCCACGTCCGGGACGTCGATCTCCTCGTCCCCGGGGTCGCCCCACACAGGCTTGAGGAGCGACTGCGGGACGAGCGTCGGATCCGACTCGATCAGTCGCCAATCGGCGCGCCGGTGATGGTCGAGCTGGAGTCCGAGCGTCACCACCGGAACGTCTCGACCGGCGATGCCGTCGGCGAGCGGCGCGAGGTGCGGGTCCGCGAAGCGCGGGCCGCGAGGGGACTCGATCAGCTGGAAGAACCCGGCCGTGGCGACGACGAGGACTGCGCCCGGCCGCGACCGAAGCTCCTCGATCCGCCCCTCGAGGGTGGCATCGCGACGAGCCCGCGCCCGAGCCGCACGCTCGGCGCGCCTGCGTTCTGCCTCGAGGGCGACCGCCTCCGGTGACGGCCCGCCGCGAACGCGACGGAGCAGGTCGCGGACGATGCGGCGGGCGAGCGGCGGCCGTCGCCGCGCGCGTCGTTCGGTCGCCCCCGGTTCGCCGACGGCTGCCTGCGGGCTGGCGCCGGCGGCGTCGGGAAGTGTCGGGATCCGCGCCGGCGCGGCGGAACCCGGCTGGTCGGCAACGGGCGGCCGTTCGACGACGGTCGCCGAGGACGTGTCACCGCTCGCATGGAGCCGCACCGCGGCGGCGAGCCACGGCCGAGCCGCGGGCACCTCGAACACCTGGTAGCGGGCGTCGGGGGCGACCTCGCGAAGGACGGCGTCCCAGAGCATGACCTCGTGGATCGGCCAGCGGGCGGTCAGCCGGACCCGGAACCACCACGTGATGTCGCCGATCCGGTACACGTCCGCGGCGCCGGAGGCAGCGGCCCATCGATCGAGGACGTCGAGCGATCCGTCGAAGAGGTTGATCCGATCGAGGACACCGGCGAGCGACGGTCGGAGTGGGATCAGGTCCTGTCGATCGGTGGGGAGCGGCGTCCACGACGCATCGAGCACGAGGACGTCGGTGTCGGCCGCCGCTGGGGGCACGTGCTCCAGCCGCTCGACGAGGACAAGCCGGCGACTCATGCGATCCGCGGAGCGGGCACGTCCGGATTGTGCCATTCGGCCACACGCCGAACGGCTGCGACCAGGCGGTCTTCAGCCGGCCGAGGGCTCGGCGAATGGACGAGGCAGGGCCGTGCCGCGCAGCTCGGTGGCGGACAGGTCGCCGATGGCGAGATGCCAGCGGCCGAGGTTCGAGGTCACGAGCCGGTCGAGCTCGGGGCCCGCCCAGCAGACGTTCGACGGCGAGCCGAGGAGCTGGCCGGTGGGATCGTGGACGAGCAGGCTCGCCGTACCGCCCTCGGGTCGCACGACGTAGACGGCGTCGGGGCGCTGGCACGAGACGAGGACCGACCCGTCCGCGCAGAGCGCGATCCCGTCGGGGACCGTATCGGGCAGGTCGACGAATGGTTCCGGCTCGGCGGCGGTGCCGTCGTCCCGGATCGGGACGCGCGAGACCCCGGGCGCATTCGTCTCGACGACGAGGAGGCCGTCCTCGTCGGCGGTGAGGCAGCAGCCGTTCGGCAGGCGGTTCGTTCGGTCGGTCCAGACGCGCGCCGTTCCGTCGCGGTCGACGATCCAGACGCGGCCGTCGCCCTTGCCCCAGTCGCCCGAGTCGGTCACGAACAGCGAGCCGCGGCGGTCGAATGCGAGCCAGTTCGGTGCGCGCATGCCGTCGCCCCCGCCGGCGCCGTCTGCGAAACGCTCGCAAGCGCCCGTCCGTGGGTCGATCCGGACGACTGCCCCGGCCCCGACGTCGCAGGCGAAGACCGCTCCGTCGGCGCCGACCGCGATGCCGAGGAGGAACCCGCCCGTGTTCGCGACCTGGTCGACCTCACCGTCGAGCGTCACCCGGTACAGCTGGCCAGCCTCGCCGCCGGCGTAGAGGACCCTCTCGTCCGGATCCCAGGCGACTCCCTCGGGATGGTCGAGGCCGCCGCCGAGCGTGGTGAATCGATCGAGCATGTTCACCGGGGCATCGTGATTGTCCGGCCCTCACAGCACTGGTGGTCGGCGCACGTCGCGCCTCTCAGCCCCCGATCGAACGGTGCGCCACACGCCCGCGATCCAGAGCACGCCGTCTCCGGGCGATTGATTTGGTCGATTTCGGTCGCCATAAACGGCATCGGCGATTGGAACGCTGGTTGAGCGCCTCAGCCGACCTGCACTCCCACGGCCCCGAGCGCGCCGACTCCCAGCAGCACCGCGTCCAGGGCCACGACCAGACCGACGGCGGCCCACGCGAGGACGTTGGCCAGCCGACCGTTCGCGTGGCGGCCCATGAGGCGGCGATCGTTCACGAGCAGGACCATGAAGACGAGGACGACCGGCAGCAGCAGGCCCTGGAGGTTCTGCGAGGCAAGGATCACCGGCACGAGCGGCACCCCCGGCAGGAGCACAACCACCGCGCCCAGGACCAGCACGAAGGTGTAGATCGAGAAGAAGGCCGGTGCGTCGCCGAAGCGCTTGCCGACGCCCGATTCCCAGCCGAACGCCTCGCAGATCACGAACGCCGTCGAGATCGGCATGATCGTCGCCGCGAGGACGGACGCGCCGAACAGCCCCAGCGCGAACAGCCCCTCCGCGAGCGACCCGGCGACCGGCTCGAGGGCCCGCGCTGCGTCGCCCGCGGACGAGATCTCGACGCCGCCGATCGTCAGTGCGGTGGCGACGACGATGAACACTGCGATGACGTTCGTCCAGACCGCGCCCCCGATCGCATCGGCCTGCTCGAGGCGCAGCTCCTCCTCGTCGATCTCCTTCTCGGCGACGGCGCTCTGCAGGTAGAACTGCATGTAGGGCGTGATGGTGGTCCCGACGAGCGCGACCATCAGGAGCAGGATGGACGGCGACGGGTCGAACGACGGGGTGACGAGCGCGCGGCCCACCTCGCCCCAGTCGGGACGGACGAGGAACGCCGAGGCGATGTAGGCGACGAAGACGAGGGCGGTCGCGAGGAAGACCCGCTCGACCGCGCGGTATGACGCGAACAGGACGAGCGCCCAGATCCCGACTGCGACGATCGGGACGACCAGGTACCGCGACACGCCGAAGATCTCGAGGGCGGCCGCGGCGCCCGAGAACTCGGCCACCGTGTTCGCCACGTTGGCGACCAGCAGGACGAGCATCGCGAACGCCGTCCAGCGGACACCGAAGCGGTCGCGGATGAGATCCGAGAGCCCCTGGCCGGTGACGACCCCGAGCCGGGCCGCCATCTCCTGGACGATCGCGAGGATCACGATCGTCACCGGGAAAAGCCAGAGCAGGGACAGCCGCGCGACCGCCCCGACCTGGGAGTACGTGGCGATGCCG
>DASXWX010000004.1:0-1983 GCA_036503395.1 Candidatus Limnocylindrales bacterium | reverse complement strand
AGCGGCGGATAGCCGACCGACCCGACGACCGCGATGCCGGCGAGGAGGCCGGTCACGGCCGCCGCCCGGCCCGGATAGAGCCGGTCGGCGATGAGCATGATCGTCGGGTAGACGGGACCGAAGGCGAACCCGGCGAACGTGAAGAGGGCGATCGACAGCCCGACCGACGGACCGACTCCGACGGCGACCGCGGCCACTCCGAGGCCGAGCGCGACTGCGGCGACGAGCGACGCGCCGACCCCGAGCGTGACCGGGTCGACGCGCTGTCCGTAGCGCGCGGCGACGACCCGACCGGCGGTGAGGCCGAGCCAGAACAGGGTCAGGGCGCCCGTGGCGACGGGGAGCGACGTCGGGAGGAAGCGAACGAGCCAGCTCGACAACCCCACCTCGGAGGCGACATAGGCCGCAATCGCAATGCCGGCCGCGACGAGTGGGAGCCCGATCGCGACCGGGGCCCGCGCGGCGGAGCGGTCGTGGCGGCCGTGGGGCATCCCGATGGCCGCGAACGGCACCGCGGTCGTGAGTGACACCGCCGCCGACGCGAGCATCAACGCCTGCCAGGGCACGCCCGTCGCGACGAGCGCTCCGATCCCGACGGGGGCGATGAGCGAGCCGAGGCTGAACGCCACGTGCACGCCGTTGAGCGGACCGGTCGCGGCCGGGGCGAAGGCGTCGAGGAAGAGGCCCTGGATCCCGCCGTCGAGGGCGCCGGCACCGAGCCCGCGCGGGAGCGCGGCAATCATGAAGACGCCCCAGTCAGGAACGATCCCCTGGGCCAGGAGCCCGATTCCCTGGCTGACGAGGGCGGTCACGAGCACGAGGCGACGCCCGACTCGTTCTGTGAGACCACCGCCGAGGACGGAGCCGCCGGCGTACGCGATCGAATAGACGAGATAGAAGGCGCCGATCCCCGCATCCGACTGGCCGAAGTCGTGCTCGACCTCTCGGATCAGGCTCGGAACGAGCAGGCCCGTCCACCCGATCAGCACGAACGCGGCCCAGCCCGCCGCGCCGATGGCACCGAACGCCGGCGATCGGGTGCGAGGCGCCGTCACCCCGGACCGCGATCGGGCCGCGCGGCGATCACAGCCCGCCCGCGGGCATTGCCGCCGGGGCACCCTCGGCCGGACCGGGCTCCATCCGACGAGCGGCGATCACCTCGACGACGCGATCCGGCCAATCCGAGTACAGGGCATCGATGCCGAGCTCGAGGAGACTGGCGATCGTGCCTCGCTCCTGCGCGTCCCAGCCGAGCGCGAGGAGGCCCGCCTCGTGGACCTGGTCGACCAGCGCAGGCGACCAGTCGCGCCAATGGAGGTTGAGCGCGTCGGCGCCGAGGCCTACGAGCTCGGGCAGGAGGGCGCGGACGCCTCCGACGATTCGGCGCGGCCGGGTCGAGCAGACCACGCGCACACGGGGACTCCGACGGCGGATCGAGCGGAGGACGCGGAGCGACGGGCTGCATGCCCACAGCCGGTCCTCGGCCGAGTGACCCGAGGCGACGTCGACGACCGGCAGCGCGACGTCCTCGTGCTCGATGTCGAGTGACAGCTCGACGGCCGTCCCGACCGCCGCGTAGAGGTCGGCCAGCGACGGGACCCTGAACTCCGCCAGCTCGGCGGCCGTACGACGTGTGACGTCGACTCGGCGGCCCGGCCGACGAATCGTTCTGTCGTGCACGAGAACGGGCACGCCGTCGGCCGACAGCCAGGCGTCCGATTCGAGTCCGGTCGCCCCGAGCTCCAGGGCGAGGGCGAAGGCCTCCAGCGTGTTCTCACGGGCGTGCGCAGAGGCGCCCCGATGCGCGAACCCGATCGGCGCGTCTCGGCGCGGCGTGGAGCGCGGCGAGCGATCCATGAGGCCCGAGCATACGGGCGGCCGGGGTACCGTGGGGGCGACCACAGGAGGACCCATGAGCTTCGACGTCGGCGCGCTGCGCGCCGAATTTCCCGCGCTCGAGCGGACCGTCTGCGGCCGGCCGAT
>DASXWX010000003.1:0-5071 GCA_036503395.1 Candidatus Limnocylindrales bacterium | reverse complement strand
GACATAGATCGCCCCGGCGACCGCGAGCGTGGGCAGGTCACGAGCCGTGGTTGCGACCAGCAGGCCGACGACGCCGAAGGCGGCCGCGGTGGCGATGCTGCGGCCACGGCCGAGGCGATCCGCGATCGGGCCGCCGATCGCCTGGAAGACGACGAACGCGACGCCGACGAAGACGTAGTACGAGGCGAGCCCGGACGCCTCGATGCCCTCGCGCCTGGCGAAGACCGGCGCGAAGACGAAGAACAGCGCCTGGGCCGACATCATGCAGGCCGTCATCGCCATCGGACCGATGGCAGCGGGCTCCACCACCAGCCGCGCCAGCGCCCCGACGCCGCGCGGCCGAGGCGTCGGCTCGAGCGCGGTGGTCGCCTCCCGCAGCTCACGTCCATGGCCGCCGCGCGCCCCGCCGACCGATGCCGGAACCGCGATCGTCAGGCCCAGCACGATCGCCGCCAGCACCACCGCCACGACCGCGGGCGCGAGCGTTCCGGCGCTCGTGTAGAGCGCGACGCCGACCGCCGGACCGACGAGCGCCCCGAGCGCGGGCACCGTCGCGAAGTAGCCCGACACCTCGGCCCGACGGCGGAGCGGCGCGAGCCGCATGGTCGCGGTCTGCGAGGCGACGCTCACGAACGACCAGCCCAGGCCGTGGACGAACCGCACGACGGCCAGGACGATCGCGCTCGGCAGGAGGAGGCCAACCGAGCCGATCGCCATGGCCATCGTGCCGAGGCGGGCGATCGGGAGGCCACGGCCGCCATCGACGGTCGCACCGATCGCCTGACGAAAGATCAGCGCCGGGAGCGCGTACGCGGCGGTCACGACACCGACGACGGCCGCGTCGCCGCCGCGATCGAGGACGATCAGTGGCACGACCGGCCGGAGGATCCATTCGACGAGGTAGCCGACGGCGGCGAGGAGAATGACGAGGCCGAGCGCACCCCGGTCGAGCGTCGACGGCGCGGACGACTCGGCGGGTAGCGCGCTCATCGGGCCGAGCGCCCCGGGTGCCATCGCGAGGGCGAGCCGGCCGGCCACCCGCTCAACCTCCGCCCACGGCCGCCGCGGGACCGCTCCGGTCGAGTGCCACGACCGTCCTGGTCAGGAGCTCGATGCCGTGTCCGATGGCCCGCTCGTCGAAGTCGAAGGTCGGGCTGTGGTGGGGCCGGTACGGACCGCTGCCGAGGGCGACGTAGATCCCCTGCCCGCCCCTCTGCTGCGCCTGGCGCATGACGATCGCGGCGTCATCGCTGGCCCCGAGGACGACGTGCCCGCGGACGCCGAGGCCCATCTCGCGCGCCTCGTGAGCCACGAGCGCGGCCAGGTCCGGGCTCGCCTGCGACGTCGGGGCAAGACCCGTTGTCACGATCGACGTCTCGACGCCGAACGCGCTCCCGATGCCGCGGACGAGCATCTCCAGCTCACCCGAGAGCCGGTCGAGCTCCGCCTCGTCCTCCGAGCGGACCTCGGCCTCGATCGTCGCCACGGCCGGGACCACGTTCGACGCCGTGCCGCCGACGACCTTGCCGCAGTTGATCATCGACCGGATCCCGGGCTTGCGCGGGATCGAGGCCGACAGCAGGACGATCGCGCTGGCAACGGTCAGCGCGTTTCGGCCGTGCTGCGGGGACGACGCGAACTGCGAGGCGTAGCCCCGGCACTCGATCCGCACCTTGCGCGTGGCCAGCATCCCCGACACGTCGGGGCCGATCTGCCCGACCTCGAGGCCGACGTTCGAGAGGATGTGGTAGGTGAGGGCGACATCGATCGTGCCGATGGCGCCGGCCCGGACGAGAGCGTCGGCGCCGCGGGTCCCCTCCTCCGCCGGCTGGAACACGAACACGATCCGTCCGCGCTTCGGCTCGTCGAGGGCTCTCAGTGCGCGAGCGAGGCCGACCGCGACCGCGGTGTGGCCGTCATGCGCACAGGCGTGCATGACGTTCGCCACCCGCGAGCGATAGCCCTCCCGGGTGGGAACGTGCTCCTCGGACGGGTCCTCGTCGACGGGGAGCGCATCCAGGTCCGCGCGGACGGCAATCGTGAGACCGGGCTTCCCCGTGTCGAAGGTTGCGACGAGGCCGGTCCGGCCGCCGGCCATCGCCCGGATCTCCTGGGCCGGGACGCCTGACGCGATCGCCCGGGCCTCGAAGTCGGCCAGGATCGACTGGTCGGGGACACCGAGCCGGTCGACGTCGCCGTACAGCTCGCGGCCCCACCTGATCGCGTAACCCAGGGATTCGAGCTCGAGGCGCACGAGCGAGGTCGTCCGGTACTCGCACCAGCCGAGCTCGGGGTTCGCGTGCAGGTCGCGGCGCAGCGCGACCGCGTCCGGCTCGATCGAGGCACAGACGCTCGCGATCTCGCTCTGTTGGTCCGGCTTGGTGACGCGGCCGACGACCGACATGCGCGGCATGCTGGTCGCGTCGCTCGCCGCACCGCAAGGAACATGTTCCGCCCCCGCGGGACGGACTCAGACCGGGCTCAGATCACCCGACGGGCGACGTCCCGAAGCGCCGATTCGTCCGTCAGGCGAAGCCCGCGGGTCCCCACGCGCTCGACGATCCGGTCCTGCTCCAGCGACCGGAGGACGCGTCGGGTCATCTCCCGGCTCGTGCCGACGAGCTCCGCGATCTGGGCGCGCGGGATCTCGGGCGGCGTCCCGAACAGGAGGTCGACGTGCGCCGCGAGGACGCGCGCCACCCGCGCACGAGCGTCCTGGTAGATCAGCGCGTCGAGCTGCTCCCAGAGCTCGCGCGACATCGCGATCGTGTGCTCGAGCAGGTCGAGCCCGAGGCCAGCGTCCGCCTCCGCGAGGCCGCGGACCAGCGCCGGCGTCCAGATCGCGACCTCGAGCGGGGTGAGCGCGACCACATCGTTGCTGGCGACGCGGCCCACGAGCCCGCTGATGCCGACGATCCGGCCCCGCCCGGCCAGCCGGGGCACGAGCTGGCGGCCGCCAGGGGTCGTCCGACGGAGCGCGGCATGACCCGCGGCAATGATCCCGAACGGACGCGACTCGGCCTGGTGGTACGCGACGGTGCCGGTGTCGAACCGGCGGACGTCGGCCTGCTCGGCCATCGTCCGGCGCGTCGCGGTCGAGGCATGCGGCAGCGCGAGCGCGACGAGGGGCGCGAGATCGCCGAAGTTCTCCGGACCCACGGCGGCCAGCTCCCTCGTGCGGCGGGCCTCGTGTCGGATCATCGGACGGCCGATCATACGTCGGGGTCCCGCCTGAGCCATCCCCGGGCGGCTACCCTGCGAACCCATGACCGCGGAGCAGCGACTGTCGGGCAAGCGCGCCGTCATCACCGGCGGCACGTCGGGCATCGGACGCGCGACCGCGCTCCGGTTCCTCGCCGAGGGTGCGTCGGTCGTGGTCGCAGGGCGAAACGTGGAGCGGGGCGAGTCCCTGGCGGCGGAGCTGGGGCCGGACGAGGCGTCCCGACTCCACGTTCGGCAGGCGGACGTCGCGCTGTCGGCGGACGTCGACGCCCTCGTCACGTTCGCGATCGAACGGCTCGGCGGCCTCGACGTCCTCGTCGCGTCGGCCGGGATCTTCGAGCGCGGGACGGCGACCGAGACCGACGACGAGCGCTGGCAACGGGTCCTCGACGTCGACCTGTCCGGCGCCTTCTACCTCGCCCGGGCCGGGCTGCCGACGCTCCTCGCCCAGGGCTCGGGCTCGATCATCCTGACCGCCTCGGAGCTCGGGCTCGTCGGGACGCGCGCCTCGGTCGCCTACTGCGCGGCGAAGGGCGGCGTCGTGAACCTGACGCGAGCGCTGGCGGTCGACTGCGCCGGGACCGGCGTCAGGGTGAACTGCCTCTGCCCGGGCCCGATCGACACGCCGCTCCTCGACCACGGCTTCGCCCAGTCGGCCGATCCCGACGCGGAGCGCGCGGCCCAGACCGCGCCACTCCTCGTCGGGCGGATCGGGACCCCGCCGGAGGTCGCGGCGGCCGCGGCATTCCTCGCCTCCGACGAGTCGTCCTTCATGACCGGCTCCGTGACGGTCGTCGATGGCGGCGCCACGGCGTGGTATGGCTTTTAGGCCGTCACGTCCGTTCCGCGAAACGAGGTGAGCATGCCGCCCTCCGACCCCGGCCAGCCCACGTTCCCGTTCGCCGGGATCCCGACCTTCCTGCGCGCGCCGATCCAGGCCGACGTGTCGCGGCTCGACGCGGACGTCGCCGTCCTCGGCGTGCCCACGGACGAGGGCTCGCCGTTCCTGCCCGGGTCACGGCTGGGGCCGCGGCGGATGCGCGAGCACTCGCTCCGTTTCGACGCCGGCGGCTTCTACGACGGCCGCACGGACCGCGTCTACCTCGCCGAGGAGCTCGAGCAGCGCCGAATCACGGACGTCGGCGACGTCGACGTGGTCCCGACGGACAGCGACGGGACGTGGGAGAAGACGACGGCCGCCGTCCGTTCGATCCTCGGCTCGGGTGCCCTCCCGGTCGTCCTCGGCGGCGACCACGCCGTGACAGCGCCGGTCGTCCGGGCGTTCGATCGGCCGGTCGAGGTCGTCCATTTCGACGCCCACATCGACTACTCGCCGTTCCGTCACGGGTTCATGTCCCTCAACACGCAGCCGATCCGGGTCGTCCGGTCGATGCCGCACGTGCGGTCGATCACCCAGGTCGGGATCCGGAGCCTCCGCAACGCGCGGTCGGACGTGCACGACTCGCGCGACGACGGCAACGCGGTCGTCGGGATGGACGAGTTCCGCGACCGGGGTGCGCGCGGGATCGTCGAGACCCTGAGCGCCGACGCCGACGTCTACGTCAGCATCGACATCGACGTCCTCGACATGTCCCTCGTCCCCGGCTGCGTTTCCGCCGAGCCCGACGGGCTCACCTACCCCGAGCTGCGCGAGACCTTGATCGGCCTCGCCGAGCACACGAACGTCGTCGGGTTCGACCTCGTCGAGGTCAACCCCATGCTCGACGTCGGCACGGGCGTGACCGCCTATCTCGGCGCCCACACCGTCGTCGAGTTCCTCGGCCACATCTGTGCCCAGCCGCGCTGGACGAGTCGTCGGGCCGAGCGCACGGCCGCGCGTGAAACCAAT
>DASXWX010000002.1:0-1864 GCA_036503395.1 Candidatus Limnocylindrales bacterium | reverse complement strand
TGGGTGTACTACGAGGTGCGCCCTGCCGCGCTCGCCGACCTCGCGAGCCTGCTCGGCGGAGTCGCGGCGTGACCCTTGGCCGCAGGGCGACCGCCGAGCTCATCGGGACGGCGTTCCTGGTCGCGGCCGTGATCGGCTCCGGGATCGCCGCGGCCCGGCTCTCGCCGGCCGACGTCGGCCTGCAGCTGTTCGAGAACAGCGTCGTCACCGGAGCCGCCCTGGTCGCGCTGATCCTCGCGCTGCAGCCGGTGTCGGCCGCGTTCAACCCCGTCGTGACCCTGGTCGAGGCGGGCCTCGGCCTCATCCGTCGCGAGGACGCCATCGTGCTGGTCGGCGCGCAGCTGGTCGGGGGAGTCCTCGGCGCGGTGGCCGCGAACCTGATGTTCGACCTCGACGCCGTCAGCATCTCCGGCCACGACCGGTCCGGCGGCGGGCTGTGGCTCGGCGAGGTCGTCGCGACGTTCGGCCTCGTGCTCGTCGTGTTCGGCAGCGTCCGATCAGGACGCACCGAGACGGTCGCGTTCGCGGTCGGCGGGTACATCGCGGCGGCGTACTGGTTCACCAGCTCGACCAGCTTCGCGAACCCCGCCGTCACCCTCGCCCGGATGTTCTCCGACACGTTCGCCGGCATCGAGCCCGCGTCGGTCCCGTTGTTCGTCGTCGCCCAGCTCGTCGGCGGCGGCATCGCGTACGCCGCCGTGCGCTACCTGTACCCCCGTCCCGCCCTGCTCGAGGAGAGCCAGTGACCCAGCCGTCCGTCCTGTTCGTGTGCGTGCACAACGCCGGCCGGTCGCAGATGGCGGCCGGCTACCTCCAGCACCTCGCCGGGGACCGGATCGAGGTCCTGTCCGCCGGCTCCCAGCCCGCCGAGGGCGTCAACCAGGTTGCCGTCGCGGCCATGGCAGAGGAGGGCATCGACATCGCCGGTGAGCAGCCGAAGCTGCTGACCGAGTCGGCGGTCCAGCGCGCCGACGTCGTCGTCACGATGGGCTGCGGCGACGAGTGCCCGTACTTCCCGGGCAAGCGGTACGAGGACTGGGTGCTCGACGACCCGGCCGGCCAGGACCTCGACACGGTCCGCCCGATCCGCGACGAGATCAGGGCCCGCGTCGAGGCACTCGTCGGCCAGCTGCTGCCATGACGGTCGTCGTCGCGCCGCTGACCGAGGCGCACTGGCCGGAGGTCGAGGACATCTACGCCGCCGGCATCGCAACCGGGCACGCGACGTTCGAGGCCGAGCCACCGAGCTGGGCGGCGTTCGACAGCACCAGGCTCCCGCGCCACCGCTTCGTCGTCGTCGACGACAGCGACCACGTGCTCGGCTGGGTGGCCGCCTCCGCGGTTTCCGAGCGCTCCGTCTACGCCGGCGTCGTCGAGCACTCGGTGTACGTCGCTCCCGACCAGCAGGGTCGCGGCATCGGCCGGACGCTGCTGCAGGCACTCGTCGACTCGACGGAGGCGGCCGGCATCTGGACGATCCAGTCCGGGATCTTCCCCGAGAACGCCGCCAGCCTGGCCGTCCATCGCGCCGCGGGGTTCGAGGTCGTCGGCACCCGCCGACGCATCGGGCGGATGGGCTACGGCCCGCTCGCCGGGACCTGGCGCGACGTCGTGGCCATCGAGCGTCGCAGCGATCGGGCCGGAACGGGCTGATCGGCGGCACAATGAGGCGTGCCCTCCCACCATGCGGTGCCGCGATGAGCGTCGTCCAGCCGCGGACCCAGTACGCGCGCTCGGGCGGGCTGTCGATCGCCTACCAGGTCGTCGGTGAGGGCCCGGTCGACGTCGTCGTCGTCCCCGGCTTCATCTCCCACGTCGAGCTCGCCTGGGAGTTCCCTCCGGCTCGGCACATCATCGAGCGGTT
>DASXWX010000001.1:0-7314 GCA_036503395.1 Candidatus Limnocylindrales bacterium | reverse complement strand
GATCGCGGCACGGACCGGGCCGCGGCGGTCGCTCATGGCAGCATTCGGGCCGCGTACGCGCGGATCCTCCGAACGCCGTCGCTGCTGTGGGTCTTCCTGACCTCTGTCCTGGGTGGCGGCGGCCGCGGGCTCGGCGTCGTCAACCTCTTCGTCCTCCTCTATCTCAGCGACGTCGTCGGGCTCGACGACTTGACGACCAACGCGATGTACGCGGCCCTCATCGTCCTGTCGGTGCCGGCGCCGCTCGTCGCGGGCTGGCTCTCGGACAGGCTCGGCCGCAAGCCCCTCATCGTCGGCGTCTATGTCGGGGGTGCGGTCGGCTTCGTCGCCTTCGTCGCGGCCGGCTCGAGTGTCGTCGGGCTGTGGCTCGCGATCGCGATCATGGGCGTCTTCAGCTTCGCCGAGAGTCCCCAGCTCCAGGCGCTGCTCGCCGACCTGTCGCCGCCCGAGATCCGCGATGCCGCGTTCGGGACGTACTTCACGCTGGCGTTCGGGATCGGTGCGCTCTGGGCGGCGGTCTACGGCGCGGTGATCGACGTCTTCGGCGAACCGGCCGGCCTTCCAGCGGTCTTCATCCTCATGGCGGCCTCATTCGTCGCTGCAGCCGCCTCGATGCTTCCCGTTCGCGAACCCCCGCTGCTCAACCGGACTGTCGTTCGGCCGATCGCCGACTAGGGCTCGGCCGATTCGGCGGGCCGCAGCGAGCGCGTCCGCCTCGTCGGGCGGGCCGCGGCTTCGGAGGCGTCGCTGAGGGAGCCCGACTCGAGGCCCCCGACGGCGGTCGCGGCGCCCCCGACCGACCGTCGGCCCCCGGCCAGGCGCATCCGGACCCACTCGTTGAGCGGCGCCTCGAGCAGCCGATGGCTGGCGACCGCGGCGGCGAGCCCGAGCACGCCGATCGTCGCGAACCCGAATGCCCAGCCGAGGATCGATCCTTCGACGCTGAAGCCGCGGGCTCGTGCGAGCTCCTGGATCGGCCAGTGCCAGAGATAGAGGCCGTAGGAGACCGCGCCGAGCCCGACGAGTGCGCTCGAGCCACCGAGCGCGCGGGCAAGGGTCGAGGTCGTCGGCCGAAGGACGAGCGGCGCGAGGAGGGCGACGGCGGCGAGCGCGGCGAAGTCCGTCGATTCCCACGGCCCGACGTGCCGCGCCTCGAGGACGAGGCCGAGGCCGTACGCGACGATCGCGGCGACGAGCCACGGCCGCTCGGCCCGGAGGAGCCGGGCGATCGCCCGCGGGATCCCGAGCGGCCAGCCGCGGGCCGCCTGCACGAGCCGGGCGCGGGAGACGCTCAGGACGGCGAGGGCCATGCCGGCGGCAAACGGCTGGAATGAGCCCGCGAGCGTGAACCCGGCGAGGTTCGGGTCCTGGCCGGCCGCGCCGAGTGCCGGCGCGACGACGGCGTTTCGGACGGCGATGGCAACGGCCGTCAGGGCGCCGAGGATCGCGAGATGTCGGAACGGTCCCGGCGACCGGTCGAGGAGGCCGCCCACCACCCAGGCCAGGACCGGCAGCGCGAGGTAGAAGGCACCCTCGACCGAGAGCGACCAGGCGGTGCCGAGGACGTGGTAGACCGTGTCGGCGTCGAAGACCTGGACGAGGAGCCCGTAGCGGACGAGGCCGTCCGGCGTCCAGAGCTCGCCCGGCTTGGCCAGCGTCCCGAAGACCGCGAGCGCGAGCCAGTAGGCCGGCAGGATGCGCGCCGCGCGGCGGATGAGAAACGGGACCGCGGCCGGCCGGTCGCGCCCGGCCGCGATGGCCGCCGCGAACGGTCGGTAGAGGAGGAAGCCCGAGAGCACGAAGAAGACGGGCACCGCCCACTGGAGCGAGAACGCGACGGTCCCGAGCGGCGTCTCCCACCCCGGCCGCCCGGCGAGGTCCTTGTAGGCGTGGAAGGCAACGACCGCCAGCGCCGCGAGACCGCGGACGGCGTCGAGGGCCGGATAGCGCGGCGGGCGCGGAGCGCGCGGCGGGCGCGTCGCAGCCGGCGCCACATCGGCGTGCACCGAAACGGCGTCGGGAGGGCCCGGTGTGGCCACCGAGCCCTCCTCGTGAGCCGCGGCCCGCGGCTTCTGCGCTGGGCGCAGGACGGCCTGGGCGGCCGCTCCGCGAGGGAGCGGCCGCCCGCGAGGAGGGAGGGGCACCCGACGACCATCACGCCACCGCGGGCACGCCCGCGTCGCCAGAGCAGTGTCTCGTCTTGCACCTCGGTTGCGGACGTCCGGCCGCTGTTGCGGACCACCGAGCCAGATCGGACCGGGACCCTCCGGTCATGGTCCCGACGCCGGTCCTCGGTGACGATCGGAACCGTCCGTCACGACTCCTCGCTCACGGAGCCTTCGGTTGCCGATGCTCGCCCGCGCCCTGTTCGGCACGACGCTCGCCGCGTTCCTCCTGCTGCCGACCGTCGTCTTCGCGCCGAGCGCGACGGCGGCCACGCCGGACCCGAAGGTCGTGGTGATCGTCGGCCCCGTCGGCGACCACAACGCGCACTACAAGGACGACGCCCGGGCGATCATCGCCGAGGCCGAGAAGTACACCTCGAACGTCGTGAAGATCTTCACCCCCCACGCGACCTGGGGCCGCGTGAAGCGGCTCGCGCAGGGCGCGAATGTCCTCGTCTACCTCGGCCATGGCAACGGCTGGCCGTCGATCTACACCCCGTGGCAGCCGTACACGAAGGACGGCTTCGGGCTCGATCCCGACTCGGGCGCCGACGGCGACAAGCACGTCTACTACGGTGAGTACTACATCGCTCGCGACATCCGCCTGGCGCCGAACTCGGTCGTGCTCTTCTATCACCTCTGCTACGCGTCGGGGAACACGGAGCCGGGTCTCGCCGAGGGCTCGTTCAGCGCCTCGAAGCAGCGCGTCGACAACTACGGCGCGGGCTTCCTCGCGGCCGGCGCCCGGGCCGTCCTCGCCGACGGCCACCCGACCCATCCGCCGATCGATTACATCCGCCGCCTCTTCACGACCCGCCGCACGATCGACCAGCTGTTCCACACCGACCCCGCCTACAACGGCAACGTCGTGGGCCCGTACGACTCGACGCGGACGCCCGGCCTCCAGTACGAGCTCGATCCGGACACCGGCGGCAGCGACCCGTCCGGCTTCTATCGCTCGGTCGTCGGCCAGCTCGACCTGACGACGACCCAGGTGACCGGGACGGTCTACGCGCCGACGGACGAGGATCCGGCCGACTTCGTCGTCCCCGGGGCGGCCGAGGTCACGGCCACCACTGGCGTTCCCCTCTTCGACTCGAACGCGGCCGCCGACGACCCAGCGGCGGCGTCGACGACGACGCTCCCGCTCGCGACACGGCTCCGCATCACGGCCTCGGGCGCGGCGATGGCCGACGGGACCCGCGTCTTCGCCGCCGACACGCTCGACGGCGCCGCATCGGGTTGGGTCCGCGCCACGGGCCTGACTCCCCGCGACTCGCTGGCGACGAGGATCTGGAGCGCCGACGCGTCGCCGGCCGTCGTCAGCCCGAACGGCGACGGCGCAGACGACGGGCTCATCGTCTCGGCCCGTTTCAGCGAGGCCGTGGACGCACGGCTGACGATCCGCGACGCCGACGGCGCGGCCGTCAGCACCGAAAGCGCGACCGGGGACGTGCTCCGGTTCGATTGGGACGGAACGTCGGGCGGCGACGTTGTACCCGACGGGACGTACACCTGGAAGCTGAGCGGGGCCGACGACTGGGGCAATGCCGGCGCGAGCACCAGCGGCTCGTTCACGATAGACACGGTCGCACCGAAGACCACGGCGTCGATCGTCGGCACCGAGGGCGACGACGGCTGGCTCACCTCGGCCGCGACACTGACCCTCACTGCCGACGACGCGACCAGCGAGGTCATGTGGTCGCGCTATGCCGTGGACGACGGGTCGATGACCGACTACGCCGGGAAGGTCACGCTGACCGACCAGGGCGAGCACACCCTCACCTATCGCTCGAAGGACGTCGCCTCGAACCTGGAGACAAAACGGACGAAGTCGTTCGCGATCGATTCGGTCCGCCCGGCGCTGACGGCGACGACCACCGGTACTGCCGGCGACGTTGCCGGCTGGTATCGGTCCCAGGTCTCGCTGGCGCTCGCCGCGAGCGACGCGACCTCGGGCATCGCAAGCGCGACCTACAGCCTCGACGGCGGTCCCGGCAGGCCGCTGCCGGCAACCGTCGTCCTCGCCGACGACGGGCCGCACGAGGTGGTGGTGAGCCTGCGTGACGTCGCCGGCAACGTGCTGACGCGAACGTACGCCCTGACCGTCGACACGGTCGCCCCGGTCGTGTCCCTGCCGACGACGACCGGCGGCACGAGCGGCGCGAGCCTGCCGACGTTCAGCCCGAACGGCGACGGCTTCCACGACACGTTCCGTCAGACGTTCTCGCTCTCGGAGCCCGCGGCGGTCACGCTGGCGGTCCGGAACGAGGCCGGCGCGACCGTTCGGACCCTGTCGCTGGCCGGTGTCGCCGGCAGCAACGCCGTCACCTGGGACGGCCGCACCTCATCGGGAGCGTACGCGCCGGACGGCCAGTACCAGCTCTCGATCACTGCCCGCGACAAGGCCGGCAACGTGGGCTCCGACGAGGACGCCACGGTCGCGGTCTACGGGGCGCTCACCGGTGTCGATCTCGCCCGGACGCGGTTCTATCCGCAGGACGGCGACTCGATCGCGCGCACGGACGCCTTCTCCTTCCGGCTCCGCCGGCCGGCGACCGTCAGCCTTCGTATCGTCGATGCCCACGGGAGGGTGGTGCGAAACCACTACGTCGACGCGAGCCTGGCCGCGGGGACGTACACGTGGGCCTGGAACGGCCGGCGCGGCGACGGGACGATGGCGCCGCAGGGGACGTACCGGTTCGAGCTGACGGCGAGCGACGGGACGGGCGCGGAGACGCGGACGCGCCGGGCGTACGCCGGGGCGTTCACGCTGGCTTCCTCGCGATCCACCGTGACCCGCGGCGGCAGGGTGACCATCGCGGCCCACAGCACCGAGGCCCTGTCGGGGGACCCGCGCCTCGTCGTCGACCAGCCCGGGCTTGCGCCGTGGCGGGTGACGATGACGAAGGTCGGTCACAAGCGCTACGCGGTCACGATCCGGCTCCGGTCGGGTGGTTCGGCCGGCACCGTCACGTTCCGCGTCGTCGGAACGGACCGGCACGGCGGCCACAACCGATCGACCCTCCTGGGCATCTCGATCGACTGAGGCCGGGTGGCCGTTTGGTATCATCCGACGGCCCTGTTGAACGGGCATCTCGGTCGGGGCGTGGCGCAGCTTGGTAGCGCGCATCGTTCGGGACGATGAGGTCGGAGGTTCAAATCCTCTCGCCCCGACCAGTCACGCCTGCGTAGCCCCGGTCCGGCCCGCGGGGCGCGACTCATCATCCAGGAAGGCGGCGACCGCCTCGGCACACGCCGCGGGCTGGTCGAGCCACAGGAGATGGCTCGCGTCGGCGATGACCTCGAGGCGGGCATGGGGCATCCGCTCCACGAGCGAGCGGCCGTCGGCCGGCGTCCCGAGCGGGTCCTTGTCGCCCCACAGGAACAGGGTCGGCGCGGTCAGCCTGTCGAGCTCCGGCATCAGTGCGTGCGTAACCGTGGTCCGACGGGCGAACAGGCCCATGCCCGGGGGATCGAACGCCTGCTCCACCATCGTCGTCCAGCTCCGGACGGCGCCCGGCAGCCGCGCGCCCGCGGCGAAGCACGCCAGCAACGTCTCCGGGACCCTGCCGGGATCGGCGACGAGCCGGCTGCGGGCCAATCCTGCACGTGCCCCGGCGGCATCCGCGGGTGGCCGGAGCACGGTCGCGTAGAGCAGCGAATTGAGCCCGCGCGTTGCCGTCAGGCGGTGGAAGAGGCTGTCGGTCCGGCCCGACGCGCCCGCCGGCTCACCGAGCAACACGAGCTTCGAGACCCGCTCCGGGTGCGCGATCGCGAACGCCATCGCGAAGAAGCCGCCCATCGAGTTCCCGATCAGGGCGACGCGCTCGAGCCCGATCGCGTCGAGGACACCATGGATGAACTCGACGCCATGCGACCGCAGGTCGACGCCGCGGTAGCCGAACGGCGTCGTCAGCCCGCAGCCGGGCCGGTCCGGCATCAGCAGGCGAAACCGGGGCGCGAGGTAGGGAAGCAGCGGCGCCCAGGAGGCAGCCACGCTGTTGCCGCCGTGGATCATCAGCACGGGTTCACCCGCACCCGCCTCGAGCAGATGGACGCGCAGCGGCGGCTTGGGCAGCTCGACGAAGCGAGCGGTGGTCGCGACGCGGGCTTCCGCCAACACGACGTCCTGGAGCCGCCGGAACCGCTCCGCCGCCCCGACCGTGGCCGTAGCCGACTGTTCGCTGGCCATCCTGGTGCTCACTCTCGGTCTCCACGTATTCATTGAGGATGACTCATCCAATATACTTCCGGCGTGTCGGCTCCTGTCAAGAAGCGCGAGTACGTCTCGCCGGTCCGTGAGGCGAGGGCCGAGGCCACGCGGGCTCGGATCATCGCCGCGGCGACCAGGCTGTTCCTCGAGGCCGGCTACGCCCGGACCAGCACCGCCGCGATCGGCAAGGCCGCTCGGACGTCCGAGGCGTCGGTCTACGCCGCGTTCGGCTCGAAGGCCGATCTACTCGTCGCCGTTGTCCGCGACCACGTGGTCAGGGATCGTGACTTCCCGCTGGCCCGCCAGCCCATCTGGACGAGGTTCGCCGCCGAGCACGACAGGGCGTCCGCGATCGCGGCGATCGCCGCCGTCATCCGCCGTGCCCACGAGCGCAGCTGGCGGCTGCTCGCAGTGGCGACGGCGGCCGCCCAGGACGACCGCGTCGTCGCCGAGGCAGTGCGACGGGCGGCCAGCAGCCGGCGCGACGACTGCGACTGGTTCGTGCGCGAGGTCATCGGCATCGGGGAGGCAGACGACGCCGGTCGCAAGGCCGACGAGGTGTGGACCCTGACCAGCGTCGAGAACTATCGGCACCTCGTCGTCGAACGCTCATGGCCGCCGGAGCGGTACGAAGCCTGGCTGGCGGCGATCCTGATGGCGATCCTCCGCTGAGACGGGCCGGCGGTCGGTCCGGCTGCCGCATCGTCATTTGCCGAGGGCGGCGCGGGCGAAGGGCCCAGCGGACGAACGGGCGGGCGTCCGGTTTCACGCTCCCGGCGTCCTCCTACGGTCGTGTCAGACCCGGCACGATCCACAGGAGGCCTCCCGATGGCGCTCGCCCGATCGCTCGCTCCACGACCCGTCCGTCACCTACCCGCGGGCACCGGCCTGCGCGACGCATTCCGCGGCGAGATCGTGCTTCCGCGCGATACC